>JAFUUG010000057.1 GCA_017483905.1 Bacillota bacterium | reverse complement strand
TTATTCTGTTTATGAGCCATGAATACTCAAGAAGAGGTTTACATGTTTCTAATAATTCTTTATTGTGTCCGTAGTTTATATTTATCATCAGGACTTTTACTTCAATGTCACTATCTCCGATGAAAGAATCCGTTAATTTTAATATGGTTTTATCTTCTTTATCGGAAGTTCCGTTGTAAAAGCATATACATTTTGGTGTTGGTGCTTTTTGCAGTGTATTGCTGTATATGTTGTACTCCTCTGTATTTTCAATATATTTGCTGTAAACCATACCTATATAAATCAGATATCGCATTGGCATATTGGGGTTGTAACTGCTTTGTTGTTCATAAAAGCTCATCGTATCACCGATAAGGAAAGAAACATCGTTTTTCATTCCCATATATACAACATTTTCGATGGTGGTGAGTTTTATATCTTTTGCATTTGTATAGTGTGTTTCGTTGATAGCATTATACAAGCTCAATGTCCATTCAAGATTCTGCGGGTTGCCAAATATAAATTTGAATAACCTGTCCTTGTGTTCTCTGTTTATAGCCATAAGAATTCTCCTTTGATCGTCTCTAATGCTATTATACATCGTAATAATAGTATTTTCAATAAAAATTATATTAAATATTGTGGAGAGGTCTGAATTTATTCCTTAAGTGTTCTACAGTGAATATAGTTTAATACATTTTCGGTGTTTTTTGTGATTTCTTCTGCTTTTTTATGCAGCTTGTCAAATTCCTGCTCCCAGTTTTTACCATAAACTTTTTTACATAAAGCGATTTCTGATTCCTTTACGCTATCTAAATCATTAGTATCCAATATTCCGACATAATTTTCTTTATTGTTATTCACCCAAAATACCTCCAAATTTGTATATCATACCGACTTTATAACAGTTTTTTGTAAAGTCAATTATTGAATCTACACTTATCAATAAATCCGTTGCTTTTTTCAGGTCAAATTCTTTGTTTTTATATAAAATGTGTATTCTTCCGCAAAGACCGATAAGAGAGATACCTTTAACAGAATTGTTTAACAGCAGCATGAGTATATCACTGTATGAAAAACCGATCAATTCCGGATGACAGTATGAAATAAATAATGTGTTATCAGGAGAACCGGCAATTAAAGAGCTGATCTTATCATCGTTTGAAATGTTGATGACATTATCCCTGGTCTGCATGGAAAGCTCTTCCGAAAGATCCAACTTAAAAACGATCACCTTTCTGTTTATGCCATTTCTTCCGTTTAAAACTTTAAAGAGGTTTTTGTGATTATCCTGTATTTTAGTATTTATATCCGGTGGAAAGTCGGGTAATTCTATAAACATGCGTACCTCTTCAGCATGCTTATGTATTTCTTTTGAAAATAGGCTTTTTTCAACTTCATCTATTATTGTTTCATCCATTTGAGAAAGAGAAACCAAGTATTCTATTTGATCATTAAGCTTTTCTTTGCTGTATATATCAAGTAGTTTAGTCATATCGGCATTTTTATCGATCGATTGTGACGGGTTAAACAAATTATGTAAATCAATAAGATAATGTTTTGTGACTGTATCGTAATTATTTGAAGCCGATTTAATGGGTACAGTATCAGGGTTATTTATTATATTATATATAAAGAGAAAAATGTCTTTCAGTTCGTCTTTGCTATATTGCTCCTTTAGCTTTTTGTAAGATGGGTTCTTTTTGCTTTTTATGGCGAATAAATGATAAAGATCGAGAAATATTTCTTTTATGATCCTATTGGTGTAAAACTTATCTAAATGATTATTTAAAAAGTTATACATTGTATATATTTGCTGATTTATATTTAAGTCGGAAAGCTTATATATAGACCTTTGATGTTCTTTTTTCATACTTTCAAGCCTTTTTTCACTGCTTCTGTCTTTTATGTTTTCAGAAAAATCGTACATATTTTCGACTTGTTGTTTGATCTTGTGCTCTTCAAAATGTATTTTATTTCTTTCGATTTCAAATTCTAATTTGTTTTTTATGGAATATAAGGTCGCATTTTTTTCAAAAGGGATATTGAGTTTTTTCATACGATTGTACTCTATTTCCGGAACATTGAATGGCTCTAATGTTATGGGAATTTTTGTCAGATCCGGATAAAACAGATAGGGTACTATTTTTTTGTTGAAGTTAGCTTCTCTGTATTTTGTTGATGATGTAAATTCATTGACTATATTTTCGGCAAGTTGGTATTTTTCTGTAAAATCGGTATCATAAGTCTCAATAAATTTGTTGAATAAAAGGGTATTGTGAATCTTACATACATCAAAAGCTGAAAATAAGTCACACAATTTTTTATAGTAAGTGCTTAATTGAGTATAGTAATTGAGCAGGATCTTGCTTTTCTCACTGAATTCTGCATTGTGCTTGACCATCTCGGATTCTAAAGCTTTAACGTAATCATAAAGATTATTGTAAGGAAAATCTGAAAAATCAGGATATTTGGTTATATTGTATTTTCCGCGAAAAATAGCTTTTTCTCGATAGTATATAATTGTTATACACAAACGCATCAGAAACAGCAGGTATTTTTTTAAACTGCAAAGATATATTCGGATTTTTTTGCTTGCCGTGATAAATTCGTCAATGTCGATCCTTTTAAAACTGTTATTAGATTTTGAAAGTTTTTCCAAAATTGTTATAATTTTTCCTAATTTGTTGTAATCAGGTACACTTTTCAAAATTGAATCGGTATCGTTGTTAATGAATTTACTCGGTGTCTTTTTAAGATTTTTGGGAGAAGTACGCAATAACATCGGATAAAACTCTGCAAAAAAGAATAAAAACAAATTTTTGATGTCCTGAGATTTATCGGATAATTCAATAACTTTTGTGATACTGAGACATATAGGTGTATCGTTTTCAAATAATTTAATATCCTTAATTTGAGCTGCTTCAAGTGCGGAATCTAAGCTTGCCATAAAATGTTCATCAAAAGCAAGATAGTCACCTTTGTAGATATCCTCAAATTTACAAATATCGGAACGTGTAAGTTCCTGCTGAAAAAAGTCAAATAGTTTGGTTTTTGCAACTAATAAGAATGATATAAAATCGTATGTATTGTTTATATAATGTTGGCTATTGTCTTTTTTTGAAAATACCTCAGTTGATTTCTCCTCATTGTTGAAAGATAATTGATAATTAAAACCGGGTACTTGGAAGGAAAAAAATTTGACAGCCTTATCCATATATTCTTTAAAGTATTCATATATTTTGGGCAGTATGCTTGAAGCTGTTATCATACAATCATATATACAGGATTCAAGATCCTTATCTGGTTTGTTTGGCAGGTCTGTCAGAATATATTTAGTCAAAGCTAAGGATGTCAAGGGAAAATAGAAAGTATCAAAACTCTTTATTGCAGCGAGAGATAAATAAGAATAAGCTGATTCTTCATTAAAATATTTCATGCACAGCAGGTGCGTGGATTTGATCGACAATTCTCCCATATATTTACGAAATGATACAGAAATATCTAAATTGTATTTTTCGTTTGAGTCATTTAGTTGAGGTTCATTTTCGGCGGTTTCATTTTCATCTGTTATATTAATAAGAAAACGAGATACATATTCGTCATAGAATTCGCAAATATTATTGAATCGGTAAATGTAATAGTGAGATTTAAAAAAATTCTTTTCGTATGAATAAGCGAGAAACTTTGTAAGTCCACAAATATCACTTGTGGGATAATCTATATTATGTGAAAAAGAAATAATTTTTTGTGAACTATAATAGTCATCCATTGCAAAAGGACTCACCGGTGGCTCATAATCGCTATATGTATACAACAATGATTTCTTGTTGAAATTCGTAATAGAAGTAGTGTTGTATGGCATTAAACGACCATACGCATATTGCATTCCATAAGGATACTCTTCATTTTTACCCAAACGAATATTGTCTTTTAAATTACGGATATACTTGTTCAGGGTGTTATTGTCGTGATAAGAACTTTTTTTGCGAAAATCAGGGAAATCTTGCAGTAGATGATGATTATACCGATAAATAAGATCAAGAAAAATTTCTTTTTTAAATTTTTCCAGTATTTCAGCAACAATGCCTTTTGTATAGTGCCATTCACAGCTATTCATATATAAATGTATAGATTCTTCGATCACATAATAGATTAACATTTCCATATAATTAACTCCTTGATTACAGAAACTTTTTAACGATACCGCTTAAAAAATTTTTTGAGTTTGGTGCGTTTACGAAAGAAATTAAAATTAGAAGTTGCTATAATATACACAATCATTAAAGAAGATTATTCTTGTTATCAAATCGATCTTTTTAATATATAAAAGTAAATATTAAAAATGTATGTTTAAATTTGCTTTGTATTATAGGAAATATACATACCCCTGCTTTTATTATATTATAGTAGAAGATTACTTTCAAGAGATAATCTTGCGGAAAATGATTATATATTATTAAAATGAGCAGAAATGTTGATATATACGGTGTTTATAGTATTAATGGGATGATTTTCTGCTCAGGAAAGGAGGATAAAAAAATGGAGTGTATACAAAGAAATGTCAGTGAGTTACCACTGATTTTAAGTGTCAAAGATGTCCGAAAGCTGCTTGGGATCGCTTCGAATACAGCATATGCTCTTTTTAGTAGAAGTGACTTCCCGGCAATAAAAATCGGAAGAAGAAAACTTGTGGCAAGAGATGACTTCTTTGAATGGCTTTCGAGGCAGACAAATATTAGCGCATAAGAGGTGATAAAGTGCCAAGAAAGAGAAACAACGGTGACGGATCTATACGCAAGCGTGCAGATGGCAGATATGAACTGCGTATCTCGGTCGGCGTAGATCCGAAAACCGGTAAGTACAAGAAGATATCAAAGTATTTTTTGACAAAGACTGATGCTGTAGAGGCTTTGCACAGGTTATCGGAAGAAATGCGGATATCGGCTGCTGAACCGTCTTGTAAGTTTACTGTTTGCGAATGGTTGTCATATTATCTTGACAATTATCTAAAGAACAAAATAAAGCAGTCAACTTATGCAAGCTACAGAACTTACATAGAAAAACATTTTGCAGAAGATTTCAAATATGTAAAGCTGAAAAATTTCACACCTTCTATGCTTCAGCAGTTTTACAACAGAAAGTTTGAGGATGATGATCTTTCGGCAAAGACATTGAGAAATCTTAATAATTTTCTGCATAAGGCTCTGAAACAGGCTTGTATGGAAAGATTTATCATTCAGAATGTTTCGGAATGTGTTGAGCTTCCTAAGAGGTTGAAGCCTCAGATACAGGTGCTGAGCATTGAGGAGCAGAAAAGACTTGTAAAAGCAAGCTATAAACATCGGTATGGTGTCTTTGTACGGCTTGTTCTTGCTACAGGTCTGAGGCTTGGGGAACTGCTTGGACTGACTTACAGTAATATTGATTTTGTTTCAGGAAATCTGCACGTAAGACAGACTTTAAACAGGGTCTACAAGTATGAGGATGACGGATCGGGCAAGAATACAGAAATAGTATTCGGAACACCTAAGAGTGAAAATTCTGTCAGGAGCATACCTATTCTTCCGGCTGTTATAGCTGATATAAGAAAATGGCAAAAACAGCAGCAAAAGGACAGACTTGAGGCGGGAGATGCTTATAATGTATCTGATTTGGTCGTTACCAATGAACTTGGTGGTTATATAGAGCCGAGAACATTCAGAGATCATTATAATAAGATATTAAAAGATGCAGGTCTGACAGGTTTCACATTTCATGCTCTGAGACACACTTTTTGCAGCAGGGCTGTAGAGAGGAAGATGGATCCGAAGACATTATCTGCAATAATGGGTCATTATTCCGTTTCGTTTTCTCTTGATGTGTATTCACATGTGCTTGATGAACACAAAAAAGAAGAAATGAATAAGATGGAAGAACTTTATTTTGAGGAGGACAGCCAAAGGCAAAGTGATGATGCAATGTCTTTTGCTGTAGTGGTCAGACAAAATGAAGATATGTCTTATAGTGCGGTGTCGGCGGATTTTGATGATGTGACAACTAAAGGGAAGAATGTGAAATGTGTTATTGAAGCTATTACAGAACTTATTCATGAAAAGATTTATATTGATAATGCTGATATAGCTTCACCGGTACGAGTAGCTGATGTTACTTATGATGATAACGAGTTTGTTGTAGTCGTTAAAATTTAGCAAAAACAAGGAAATGCAGTTTAGATCTCTGTAGGGAGATTATTCCCTACAGAGAAAAAGTAAATGATAATTTATTTTTGTATAAGAATGATAAGGAGGATTTTTTATGAATTCGTTATATCCTATTACACCAACAAATGATGGTCAAGGAAGATGTCTGAATTGGGTAGATAGTAATGGAAATTTCTATTATGGATTTTATGAAAACGGTAACCCGATTGCATATAAGGATGCTCGTGGATATAATATAATTGGTGTTGATAGTAGTTGTAGGTATATAGTATTACAAGGAGGTAAGATAACTAAAATTGTTCCTGATGATTCTGAAACAGCTATAATACCGAATGCACCGTATACTACATCAAAATTACAAGAAAAACTTCAGCAGATGATGATTTATAATGAAAATTTATGTAATACTAATTTTCAACTTGCTCAAACAAATAGTTATCTGATGAATACAATAGAGTATATGAAAATAGATAACTGTAATCTGAGTGTAACTATTCAAAATTTGTTAGCAAAGTTAGAGAAACTGCAAAAAGAGGAAACTGTAAAATATGAAAAACTAATAGAAGAAAGGGATGGTCTTTATTACTGGTGCGGAAGCAATAAAAATCCCAATGGAATGGTTCCTGTGTTATTTTGTAAATGGAAATTTGTGAAACCAATGAAAATAAGAGTTTTTGATTATCGTGCAAACAGAGAGTCGGAAATTTCTCTGCATGCCATAGATACTGTTAATAATAGAGAAATAGATATACATATACCTGAAAGCAAATTTAAAGAAACAGAAATAGTCAGGTTGTTGTCACAAAAAGGCATTATATTCGAGATATCAAAATCATCTGCAGAATTAGGTCGTATATTTATTAATTATATTTGTGACAGTAAACACAGGTTTACAGATATAATTCCTTATTGTATAGGTTGGTATGTAAGGAATCATAAATTGGCGTATCAAATAAATGTACCAAAAGAAAAAGAAGAATAGGATTTCCCTTATTACAGGAACAGGATCTCTGTGACCGGTACAAATGAACCTAAAAAGGCAATAGAAAGTTTATTTAAAATGTTCAGAGGTATAAGTGAACCATATGTTCGTGTCGTAGCTTTGGCGTGTACAGTCGGTGCATTTTTCTATACTCCGTTTAAGGAAAAAGGGATTTCCCTTGATAAGATATTTATTGTAAATATAGCAGATAAGAAATTGGAAGAACTCCTCTTTGATGTTGTTGATGGAGGGATATGTCTTCCGATAGATGCACCTCAAAGAGATGTATTTAAGGCTATGGTTTCGACAAAGGATGCACCTCTTGTTTTTGAGGCAGACAATGCTGCAATAGCAGGTGAAAATACACTTAAAAATATAAGAAGTCTTCAAAGTGTTTGCTGCGGCAGAGCTTGCATTCCTTATATGGATAAAGAGTACCAGCCGCAGTCAATGGTGATAATAAAAAGTGATAACATTTTTTATTATATACAGCAGGGAAAGAGCAGCAGCATGGGTATTGACAGCAGTAATTTTATAACTGTTGAGATCGATGAAGAGTGCTTTGGTTATGAAAATTATAAGGTCAGAAAAGAAGTATATGGTGATTTTATCATGATAATACTTAAATATGCACCTGAATTTTTTCCTGTGTTAGAGAACAGATATGAGGAATATGTCGTGAAGAGCAAGAACATATTTGGATTTGATCCTAAATACATAAATGCGTATGCATTCCTTTCTGCAACACTTGAGATAATCAATATGATCTTTGAGAAGAAATTTGATTTTTCTCTTGATAATCTGCTTGCTATAAGCACAGATGCTAATGAACCGGCTTATCAAGTTGCATTAAATAATTTTTTCAGTAATTTGTCGCAGTCTGATGTGGATATTGCAGATTACTTCTTTGAAATACTTGAAAACTCTGTAGAAGGAGCTGACGAGAGCGATGAAAGTAAACTGACCGAAGTTATCGGTAAAACGGTCCCTTATGAAAAGAAAGACAGGGGCTGTATATTGGTAGATAAAGATGAGGTACTGATCAGGCATAGAGATATAGAGAAATATGTCATAAATAAAATGGGTAATTGCTTTAAGACTAAGAATGTATTAAAGGAACTTGCACAAAGAAACATCATAAAATCCATTAAGATGCCGAAATCGGATGGTGGAAGTGAGAATGTATATACATTCCTTAAAAGGATATCATACATTAACGAGAACGGCATTAAAGAAAAGAAGGACGAAAGATTTGTTGTTATCGATCCACAGTATTACAGGGCTAAATGTGATGTTAAACCTATGAAAGAGAAGATAGCCACAAATAAGGATTCATGGCAAAAGCTCAGAGAAGAATACAGTAATGAAGATTTCAGCAATTATGCCGAAGAAAATAATACTGCAGAACGTTATACAAAATACAGGCTTGGCAAAGGTTATATTACGGGCAATACTATTTATACAAACTGTAGTCAGAACGGGCATGTATCTGTTATCGGAAACAGCGGCAGCGGTAAAACGTATACACTCTCTAATCTTATATGTCAGGCTGTAGAGGAAAAAGGTATATCCTGTATGGCGATAGATGTTGGCGACAGTTTTTCACAGAGGCATATCGAACCTGAAATAAAGGCTCTGTTATCAGATAAGATCGTAGAGTATGATGTCGAAAAAGATGGCATACCTCTTACGGTACTTGATGAGAATATAGATGTTTACGAAATTGCCGGCAGAATAGCCTCTTTGATCGATAAATTATCAAATCTTGGCCCTAAGCAGAAAGATTTTGTAAAAGAATATGCACAAAAGGCTCTTGAAGAAGAACGCAGTGGTGAAGATATACTGAAAAGAATAATCGAAAAAATAGAGGCTGCTGCGGTAGCGATGAAAAAGACGGAAAGAGATAATACCAAACCGATCTTAGCGAGGTTAAAAGAGATCTCCGGCGGACTGAAATTTATTTGTGTTGGTACAAATTGGTGGGATAAACTTCTTTATGGCAAAGGCAGTAAACTGGTCGTTTTCCAGCTTACACAGCTTGATGAAGATACAGCACGGATCGCTGCGGATATTTTGCAGGAGGGTCTGATAATGCACATAAAGGCAAGAGAAACCCAAGAAGATTTAGTGCTTATACTTGACGAAATACAGAAGATAAACACAAGTGAAAAGGCACCTGTAAGCAGATTACTGACGGAATGCAGAAAGTATGGAGTATACTTATGGTATGCTACACAATTTAAAGGTTTTGACAGTAACAATCCAAGCTTTGTCAAAGTTTTTAATCAGGCGGCAACGAAGGTAGTCCTTAATTCGGGAGAAGACGACACGAACAAGGTAGTTAAAATACTGGAAAGAAGCGACAGCGATGCGTTTGGCAAGCTCAACGTAAAGGACATAATAAAGGACATGGGAAGAGAAACCGGCAGAGCTATAGTTTATGGTAACGGTACTTCAAATGAACTTGATAATCTTGTGTTGATAAACAAAATAGGTCGGTAATAATGTCGTGCCGGTTGTTGTCGAATACACAATAGCCGGCATAAAATATATTATATGCGGAAGTTTGAGTATACAGAACGGAAATAAGAGCAAGTATGCTCAGTGATTTAAACAAGGCAGTCGGAAAAGATACATAGGAAACAGCAGGAACATTATGGGCGGTAAATGAACAGGAGGAATGATCTGATGTGAGTAGATAGTCCGGAAATGAGGTCAAAAAATTTTTTTGAGAGGGTAAAAATTTTTTTGTTGACGGTTTTTTGGGAAAAAGGGCAAAAAAATTTCTTGTATCGGGGTAATTCAGACCTGTTTTGCAAGGTCTTTCCTAAAAACCCGTTGACTTTATGATTCTGTGTCAGCAGGGGCATAAATTTTTGGTGCATCGAGGTAGGTGGCTTAAATATGTACACTTGAAGCGTATGGACAACAAAATGTGCACCCGGACAACAGAAAAACGGAAAGGGTACATAAGTCTCATTAAATAACAGTTAATACGGGTAAGGGATTTATGTTCGGTATATAAACAATTTTAGTGGTAAAATGCAAGTGATTCGGTCTGTGACATTACAGACGGTATGTAAACATAAGGAGTGAAGTTTAAATGGCAGATTACAAGGAAATGATAAGGCTGTATAGTATCGGGCTGAATAAGTCTGATATTGCATTGAGCTGCAGATGTTCGAGAAATACTGTTATAAAGGTTATAAAAGCAGTTGATGAAAAGAAACTGGAGTATGAAAAAGTTAAGGATATGTCTGATGCGACGCTTGTATCTGAATTGTTTGAAGGAAATGTAAGATATGGGTATCAGAAGCCTGATTATGAGAAAATACATAGTGAAATACAGGAAAATGGAGGATCGCTGAAAAATCAGCATAAAAAATATGCTGAGGACTGCAAAGAGCATGGCAAACGAGCCTACCATTATACACAATTCAAGGAATACTATAAGAATTTCTTGGAAACGACGGACAAGAACAAAAATCTCAGGTTTAAGCCGGGTGAAGAATTATGGATATGTATAATAGATGCGGATTCAGGTGAGATGATATATGATGAAGATATGAATGCTGAAAGTGTTATTTTTGCAATGCTGCCATACAGTGGGTACAG
>JAFUUG010000056.1 GCA_017483905.1 Bacillota bacterium | reverse complement strand
TATTCTATGCCGTTATCTGTCACTTCTATTCCCTGTTTGAATCCGATTTCTTCATCTTCATTACATCCGTTCAATAATAAGATATTCAAACATAGTATAACAAATAAAAAAATTTTTATATATTTTTTCATATAGTATCTTATCCCTTTAAAATAAATATCCTAAAAATTGTCTTTCACAAAATTTTCAATTCTGTCTATACCCTCAACAATATCTTCCATACCCACTGCAAAAGAGATCCTTATATGATCGTCATATCCGAATGATTCACCCGGAACAACTGCCACATTGTACTTATCAAGCAGTATTCTTGCAACATCTGCCCCGTCCTTTATCTTCTTTCCGTCAACTTTCTCTCCGCAGAGTTTTGATATATCAATAAAAAGATAAAATGCACCCTTAGGTATAAGACAGCTTAGATAAGGTATATCCGAAACTCTCTGATATATATAATCTCTCCTGTGCTTGAATTCGTTAAGCATCTCCTCAACACAGCTCTGATCGCCCTTTAATGCCGCATAAGCAGCCTTTAACGCAATAGAGTTTATATTAGATGTCGTATGGCTCTGTATATTTGATATAGCGGAAGCGATCGTTACATCGCTTGCGGTATACCCCACTCTCCAGCCTGTCATTGCATAACTTTTTGAAAGACCGTTTACGACTATCGTTCTCTTTTTTATCTCATTATTTAACGATGCAATGCTTATATGCTGCATTTTTCCCGAATATATCAATTTTTCATACACTTCATCGGAAATAACATAAATGTCGTTTCTGACCGCAAAATCAGCAATCTTTTCAAGTTCTTCCTTTGTATATACCATTCCTGTAGGATTGTTCGGAGAATTTATAATTATAGCCTTGGTCTTTTCGCTGAGATGTTTTTTAAGTATCTCTTCCGTCGCCTTATACCCCGTCATGACATTTGTGTATGCTATCACGGGAACGCCGCCTGCAATAGATACCATTTCCGTATAACTGAGCCAGTAAGGTGCAGGTATTATCACCTCATCACCCTGTTCAAGTATAGCAAGAAAAGCATTGAACAAAGCGTGTTTGCTGCCGTTGCTCACGACTATCTCATTGTAGCTGTAATTAAGCCCGTTGTCATTTTTAAGCTTGTCGGCAATAGCACTTCTTAATTCTTCCGTGCCGGCACTTGGAGCATATTTAGTAAAATTGTTATCAAGTGCTTCTTTAGCCGCATCTTTTATATGCTGAGGAGTATCGAAATCAGGCTCACCCGCACCAAAATCTATTATCGGCACACCATCTTGTTTCATTTTTCTTGTCATTGCCGCAAGGCTCATAGTTTTTGACGGGCATATCCCCGATGCTTTTTCTGATAATTTCATATTATCGACTCTCCTTTTCTGTAAAAACAGTATTTCCGAAAATCGCTTCATCAGTTGTGCTTTATCGGATTTGTTATTCTTTCTGATAAAATACCACCAATATATTTTATATCATTTTCAATCTTTTTTCAATAATTTAATACAATTTTTTTATTAAGATACATTAAATGTTTCTTTTCATATATTCATAGAAATTATCAAAAAATATCTTATCGGCAAATTTTTCACCAAAATCTTTTTCTATAGATTTCC
>JAFUUG010000655.1 GCA_017483905.1 Bacillota bacterium | reverse complement strand
TTATCGAGTTCTATCTCCGTAAAAGCCTTGTTCGGCTCTAAAAGGTCGGAAGTCCATATAGTGCTGTTATCAAGCACAAGGCTCATTTTGAAGTAACAAGTATTTTCCTTCGGATTGTATAAATTTACTTCCTGTTTCGTCTGCCCCGCCTTAAAGACGATTTTTTCATAGCCGGGTATGGCTATGTTGGGGCTTTCTTCAATATGGCTGTAATCTCGATCTTCGGCATATTCTACACTGTCGCCTGCAATTCTCGTCTTGCCCTCGCCATTGTTTCGGTTTGAAACAAACGAGCCGACATAGAACCCGACAACCATAACCACCGCCAAAATACCGATATTTGCAATAGATTTTATTATTTTTTTCTTGTCCATAGTTTCTTTTTCCTACGGTGTTTTTTGTTCTGTTTATAAATCACTTTAATTGTTTATATCAACAATAGACGTTTTTTTGCCGTCATAGCCTAAAAACATAATAGCCGCCGTTGTAGAGTGGAGAAAAGCCGCAAGGGTATTTTGTTTTCAATTCATAGACTCACGAACTTTCTGTTTCTCACCCCACCAAGCCACACACCGCAGCCTTGCAAGCAAATATACTCACTCGCTTACGACTCGTGAGTAGTTGGGTCTGCATAAGCACCATTATAAACTATACCGTCAGACGTATTTGTTACTTTAAGCTTATTTAATGTTTCCATATAAGACGGAATATACGCATTATTTTCATTTTTAAATACGTAATATTCTCCTGTAGGCGACTCTGTGAACTCCGCTCCATCAAACGAATCGATTACATTTGCCCTTACAAGAGTGTATGTATGATCTTTAAGCAAGCACCACCCGTCAAAAAGCACGTCTGAATTGCTGACTACTAACATATCACCAACGTGAAGTACATCGCCTGTTGACAATGAAGTGTAAGTCTGCGGTGTATATGCAGCATTTTCTACACTTGCCGTAAATGTGATAGTATCGGTATAATTGCCGGGTTCTGCATTGTCATCATATTCAGCTACTTTTATACCGATATTCTTCGTTTCTCCGTTGTCTTTGTTAAGGTCGGCTGCCGTAAATTCCCATTCGTTGACCGTTTCGGCGGCTTCTTCGGATGCTTTGAGTTCATAGCTTATTTTGTTGGTATCGTCTAATTTCAGATTCCAATTATTTTCCGAACTTGCCGTAACCTTTACTTTCTTTTTTTCACTGAATGTTTTGTTTTCGTTCTTTACTGTAACACCGCCTAAATCGTTCCAACCGCTCTGAACAGTATCCATATTTGCAGGAATACTGAGTACATAGCTTGTATCAGGCTCTGCAATCATAAGTTTGAGCTGTGTACTTTTGACAACATTTTCGTCCGCAAATGCCCCTGTGCAAAGTGAGCCTAATAATGCACCCGTCATTGTTAATGCTGCAATTCTTTTGAATTTCATAGAATTTGCTCCTTTCGTGTAAGCGATATGTTTCCATATCGCCGATGATAAATTATATTTTATGCTTTAAGCATAGCAAAAAGGCACACTAAAGGGGATAGCCTTATCCATTGATAAAGTCATCCTCTCAAGTGTGCCTTTATAGACAATATTTATAAAAAGGGTATAGTTATGCCTTATGTCTGCTGTCTG
>JAFUUG010000654.1 GCA_017483905.1 Bacillota bacterium | reverse complement strand
AGATACTCTTTTAGCTGTATTTTTACTTCAACCGAGCAGTATTCATTGATGAGTTTGAATAACTGTTTTGCCTTTTTCAGCGTAAAAGGGAAAAGTGCATCACATACAAACTCCATATGTCCTGTCGGATATTCGATTCTTAAAGTCCTCATAGCTTTCCTGCCTTTCATATCTTGCTATCTCTTTCATTTCCGCTCTCCTTTTCGTACTCTGTTATGTCTATTTCTTCAACGCTGTCGCCCGGAACGATTATCGTGAGTTTTACCTTCTTTCCGAGCATAAATCGAAGTATTCTCTCACGCAGAGAAACTTTTCGCACATTAACTATTCCGCCTTCCATCGCTTTATCCGAAACCATAATATTAAGCCTATGCTTCATTCCAATCACCTCCTTCACTATACGGAGATTTCAAGGCTATTTTTAGGGGGTAAAAATTTATTCTTTTTTATAAAAATATCCGCAAAAACCATCAGCTTTCAGATTCAAGCCATTAGCCCACGATGGTGATTGCCCCATTCGTTCGCATATTTCATCTAATGTCATGCTCTCATTAGCTTCTATTATCACTTCATCGTGTACATGAGCCACAATGAAACAATCGCTTAAGTTTTTCATAGCAAAAAGCAACAGATCTCTTGCAATAGACTGAATAATGTTTTCGACCCACTTGCCGCCGTAGCTTTCTATCCGCTCCCATTTCTTCGTTGCTCCGATACCTTCGTATGTGACCGATTCTCCGCCAAACTTATTCACTCCGATTTGAGGTCTTACATATACAAGATTTCTGCCACTCGGAAGTGTAATAAAAAGCATTCCGCTTTTGTAGGAGAATTTGATACCGTTTACAGTTTCCGTTATTCGCTCTGTGATGACTTTTTTCACGGCATCATCAAATACCCACCACAGCTTTACGATATTTGGATTTGCCGCTCTCCAAGCATCAACAAGAGGCTTAAGTTCTTCTTCGGGTATTCCCATACCGACTGCGCCCATTGACTGCAAAGCACCAACGGAGCCTCCATAGCCGAGCGCCAATTCTGCAACTTTACCTTTTTGCCTCAAATGTCCGTTTACACCATTTTTCTCAACGGTTACTTTGAACATCTGACTTGCCGATGCACAGTAAATATCGCCGCCATTTTCAAATACACTAATTCTCCATTGCTCTCCCGCAAGCCAAGCTATAACTCTCGCCTCTATCGCCGAAAAATCGGCAACAATAAACTTATAGCCTTTCTTCGGAACGAAAGCGGTTCTTATTAGCTGAGAAAGTGTATCGGGAATGTTGTCATAGAGCATACCCATGAGTTCGTAATCTCCGCTTTTAAGAATCTCTCTTGCCTGTTCAATATTCGAAATACCATTTTTTACCAAATTGTGTAGTTGGATAATGCGTCCGGAAAATCGCCCCGAACGATTAGCACCGTAAAACTGGAACATTCCTCTTGCCCTGTTATCCTTGCAGGCAGCAGTTACCATTGCCTGATATTTCTTCACAGATGATTTTGAAAGCTGTTGTCTTACCGCCAGCACTTTTGCGAGTTTTGGCGGAGCATTCTCCAGCATTTCAGCAACAGCTTTTTTATCAAGGCTGTTGACTTCAAGACCGTTTTCAGCGAGCCACTCTTTCATCTGTACTACGGAATTAGGATTTTCAAGCTGTGTTATTTCTTGTACTGCCTCTTTAAGTTCCGTCTTTGCAAGTTCATCAAACCTCACGGCATTTTCAGCCAATATCATATCTATTTCTATCCCTCGGTCATTTATCTTCTGGTCTAAGTGATACTCATCCCATACAAAATCGGGAACAGGGAAATTTGCAAGTTTTTTCATTATGCCTATTTCAACTTCCACATCTCGCTTGTTGTATTTCTTGAACGATTCCCACTTATCCGGAGCATGATGTGGAAGATTTCTTGTTCTTCCGCCGTTTGCCTTTGTTGGTTTGCAGGACATACAAAAATATCGTATCAAGCTTTTTCCTTCATCAAGTTTCTGTTCACCGAGCCGAAGAACAGCACCGACATCTTTAAGCGACAATGGAAGTCCCATGTATGCCGCCCATATCATCGAACATTTCCAAGATACGGGATCGAGGTATTTCCCGACAGTATCATCTTTCGAACCGTACCCGACAAACCTTTCGGGGTAGTTCCGTCTTAAATATTCGGATAAACAGATTCTTTCAAAAAGCGCATTATGAGCCCATTTCGTTACAGACTTATCCGTTATTGCAGACAGGACATCATCGGGTATCTTTTCCCCTTGAGCCAAGTCAATAACCTCAACCTCCGAGCCGTCAACGGAATATCCAAAAAGCAAAATTTCAAAATCATCTGCTTCGACATACTTATACACTCCGCCTTTTACAAGGTCATTTGACGAAAATGTTTCTATATCTATCTCAATCGAATCCATATCGATCACCTTTCTATATCCGCCGAGGTGCATTTCTGCACCCCGACTTCTTTTCATTTCAAGTCTTTCAGCTCAGAAAATCATCATCGCTGTTGTCAAATTCCGTAAAATCGTCCTCTGCACTTGACTTGCCGCCGAGAGGTTCTCCATCTCTGATTTTTTGCAAATTGTTGAGTCCGCAGGCGATACCACGATTTCCGTTGCTGTTGAAAGCATAGAAGTTAATACTTGCTCTGCCGTATACACCGCTGTAAACCTCTGATGTGTTTATGATAGGCTGACGGTCTGCATCTACGATTCCGGGAGCTGTTGATGAATTTGCATTTACAAAATAAGAATTCTTGTATGCCTCATCTTCCGGTCTTTCAAGATCTCCGTCACGCAAAGGTGTCTTTATTGCCGAGAGAGGAGGAACACTTCTTCCGTTGCCCTTGAGCTTTGATTCACCCTCTTCATACGCTGCCTTGATAGCCGCCTTTATCT
>JAFUUG010000653.1 GCA_017483905.1 Bacillota bacterium | reverse complement strand
TAATTTGATATATCTTTTTATCTCTCTTATATCATCTGACTTTATCTCTTCCTCTGCCCTTGATACGATTTCTCCGGCTTTGTATATATCGCATCTGCATTTATTATCTTCTATGATACTTGCAACCGTCAGTTCCTTTTCATCTGCATTTTCAAGCTGTGTAAATTTCTCGTTCGGATAAAACATCAGACATATCGACACGATCTCATCGACCATATCATGCCCTTTCATTATATAGTACATTTTTTATCCCTTTCAAAAATCGGCATAAGGATTATTTCTTCTTTCAAATTCTATGGTAGTCTTTTCACCATGACCCGGATATACCACAACATCGCCGTCAAGCTGTGTAAACAATTTTTTCAGCGACTCCATCATAGCCACCGTGTCACCTCCGGGAAAGTCGGTTCTTCCTATCGAATATTGAAACAGCGTATCGCCCGATATGAGCACCTTTTCATTCACAAAATAATAGCAGCAGCCACCGGGAGTATGTCCCGGAGTGTGAATAACTTTTATCTTCATATCCCCGACTTCGTATTCGTCATTATCTTTTAAGCTTCTGTCAACACTTAAAGTCATAGGATCCATAAATCTTGACGAAAGATTATATCCTTTGCTCCCGACTACTTCCTTTTCGTACTCATGTGCAATAACAGGCACATTATATTTTTCCTTTAGTTCTTTACAGGCAGTTATGTGATCGTAATGCCCATGTGTAAGCAGTATCGCCTTTACATTTAAATTTTCTCCGTCAATATACTGCATGACCTTTTCAGCCTCACAGCCTGGATCGAATATCACCGTATCACCGCTTTTTTCATCGGATATGATGTAGCAGTTCTCTCCCATATCATACGAAACTATCTTCTTTAATCTCATAGGCTATCACATTCCTTTTCAAGAATAATCGTTACAGGTCCGTCATTTAACAGTTCTACTTTCATGTCGGCTCTGAAAACTCCTTTTTCGATATTGCCATAAGCACTTTCGGCTTTTTCAATAAATCTTTCAAATATCTTCTTGGCATCTTCGGGTCTTGCACCGCCTGCAAAACTCGGTCTTCTTCCGTGACTTGCATCAGCATATACTGTAAAATTCGGAACTATTAAAATCCCTCCGTTTATATCTTTTACCGAAAGATTCATTTTTCCGTTTTCATCTTCAAATATACGAAGATTCACTAACTTATCTATGATGAAATCCATTATCTTCTCATCATCACCACTATTTATACCTACAAGGGCAAGTACACCTCTTTCTATCTCACCGCTGAATACACCGTCGGCAATAACACTTGCCCTTGACACTCTCTGTATAACAACTTTCATTTTATGTCGTTATCCTTTCTATATCGTACACACCGTCAAGTGTACGAATTTTCCTGCATAGGATTTCCAATTGTGATTTGTTCTTTATAAGGACAGATATATCCACTATCGCAACATTCGTTCCCTGCTGCATTCTCGCATTTACACTTCTTATCGAAAGTCCCTCATCGGAAGTTATCCTCGTTATATCACCGAGATAGCCTATCCTGTCCTCACCCGTTACTCTTATCTCAACAAGGAATGTAGAGTTTGTTTCAGAAGCCTGATTATCCCACTGAACGCTTATAAATCTCTTTCTCTCTTCTTCGCTCATATTTATTATATTCACGCAGTCCGTTCTGTGTATTGATACTCCGCTGCTTTTCGTGATATATCCCACTATTTCATCACCGGGTACAGGATTACAGCATTTCTTGAAATTAACGCTTATATCTCCGACATCTTTCATTATTACGCCGCTTCTGTTTTTCTTCTTGCCTACGACCTTTATTTCTGCCTGATTCATCTGTCTTTTAAGTTCTTCTTCGACAGCTTTTGCATTTTCTTCGGCAGTCTTAGTCTTGAAAAGTTCTTTCTGATACTGTTCATTGAGCCTGTTTATTATCTGCCCCTCTTTAAGTCCTCCGTGTCCGACAGCGGCACATATCGAATCCCAATCCTTAAAGCTGTATCTGTCAAGTACATTTTTGACTCTCTCGGGCTTTGAGATAAGCTCTGCAAGATTAAGATTCTTTTTTCTGCATTCCTTTTCAAGAAGTTCCTTGCCCTTTATTATGTTTTCTTCTTTATTTATCTTTTTGTACCACTGATTTATCTTGTTTCTTGCCTGACCCGATTTACAGAATTTGAGCCAGTCCATGCTCGGACCTCTCGAATTTTGCGATGTGACTATCTCAACTCTGTCACCGTTTTGTATCTTGTAATCAAAAGTAACTATTCTGCCGTTTACTCTTGCACCCACCATTTTATTGCCTATCGCACTGTGTATCGAGTAAGCAAAATCAACAGGTGTAGAATCGGCAGGCAGACTCTTTACCTCACCCGTAGGACTAAAACAGTAAACATTATCCGTATAGGCATCAAGATCTGTTTTTATCGTTTCCATGAACTCCTTGTTGTCGCTCATATCTTTCTGCCATTCAAGGATCTGCCTCAGCCATGATAATTTTGCTTCTTCAAGGTCGCTTTGCGTACCGCTTATCCCTGCCTTGTACTTCCAGTGTGCTGCAATACCGTATTCAGCTATCCTGTGCATCTCCCATGTTCTTATCTGCACCTCAAACGGCAAACCTTCGGGTCCTATAAGCGTATTATGAAGCGACTGATACATATTAGCCTTAGGCATCGCAATGTAATCTTTGAATCTGCTCGGTATCGGCTTATATAATTCGTGTACTATACCAAGCACCTCGTAACAATCCCTGACCGTATTTACTATAACTCTCACTGCAAATAAGTCAAATATCTGATCGAGAGTTTTATTCTGATTGTGCATTTTCTTATATATACTGAAAAAATGTTTAGGTCTGCCGTATATTTCACATTCAATATGCGCCTCATCACATTTTTTCTTCAGAATATCGACTATTTTCTGCACATATTCTTCTCTTTCGCTTTGTTTTCTCTTTATCTTGTCCGCCAAATCATAGTAAGCTTCCGATTCAAGATACCTGAGCGAAAGATCCTCAAGCTCCGTCTTTATTTTCGATATACCGAGCCTGTCGGCAAGCGGAGCATAAATATCTATCGTTTCCTGTGCCTTTTCTTTCTGCTTTGCAGGTGACATATATTTAAGCGTCCTCATATTATGCAGCCTGTCAGCGACCTTTATAAGTATAACTCTTATATCCTTTGCCATAGCAAGGAACATCTTTCTGTAATTCTCGGCTTGTAACTCTTCTTTGGAAGAATATTTTATTTTTTCAAGTTTAGTAACACCGTCAACCAATAATGCAACTTCAGGATTAAATATCTCCGATATTTCCTCGCAGGTATATTTTGTATCCTCCACCACATCATGCAAAAGCCCCGCAACGATGGACTCAATATCGAGTTCAAGATCTGCAAGGATTATCGCAACACACAGCGGATGTATTATATAAGGTTCTCCCGATTTCCTCAGTTGCTCTCCGTGTGCCTCTCTTGCAAGATTATAAGCCTTCTCGACCATTTCAAAGTTTTGATTCGGATGATATCGTTTCATTTTTTCAATAAGCTCATCATATAGTTGCTCATATTGCTGCATATAGATCACTTCCCTTTCAAAACAGCCGCACTGTCTTTACCGTAAAGACATTTTTTCTTCCTAAAAATAAATATCCTTTATTATATCCCTTATTAAGTATAAATGCAAGAGTAATGAAATAAATTTTTATATTTTTTTACAAATAATACCTTATCTTTCCCTTTGCATATTCCGCATATTCATTTTCGGGATTTATACTTAACGCTTTATCAAAGTATTTCTCGGCTTTTCTGAAATTATCTTTATTGAAATGCCTTACTCCAATATTATACACAAAATTCGACCGAAATTCCTTTCTCGATATCTGATATATTATATGCCCCATTCCCGCAATTGCTATTGCGGCGCATATCCATACAACTATCCTTATTTCAATAAAAAAACTTACTATCATAAGTATCATTCCTATTGCCGCCAAAAGAGGATTTATCATTATATCTCCCCATTGCAGTGAATCTTTCGGAGAATCGTCAAGTTCTGTTTTCTGAAAAGAATAGACCTTTGATACAGGCGGTTTTCTCGGTCTTTTTTTGGGCTTAGGTACTTTTACATTCGGCGGAAGTATCTTAAATTCAGATATCTCCTGATTTTTTATTTTAAATAATATGTGTACATCTCTTTTAAGATTCTGATATCCCTCTGAACGTACCTTTTTCGATACCGTCAGTATATAATACACATTCTGTTCATAATCTTCAAGGGGACTTATAACTATCATTCCTCTCCTTGAATTATATCCTATGTCAGTCTTTAATATATACCCCTGTGTATCTGTTATAGTCGTAGTTTTTTTTGTAACAGATGCTTCATCGAGTTTCAGATTAAATTGTATATACCAATATATTTTTTCATTCGGGTCTGTAATATTTATATGTATCTTATCTTTAAGCTCAGGTACAGTCGTAGCGACCCTCATATAATCATTATTATCATATTTCATTTCATCACATTCTCAGATCATATATTTTTCTTTCAACAGTTTCCATAAGGTCTTCAACATTCATCATGTTTTCCTCATTTATCGTTATTACACCGTAAGAAATCGAATAAACACAATCATTATACAATTTTGAAGACATTTCCCCAAGTCTTTCATTTATCGTACCCATTATCCTCTGTGATGTCACTTCGGGGCATTCCTGCAATACTATTATAAATTCATCTCCACCCATTCTTGCTATCATATCGCTTTTTCTGACAACACTTTTCACAACTTCCGAAAGAGCTCTGAGATACTTGTCCCCGGCTTCTCTTCCGTGCAGATCATTCACTTTTTTAAGGTCATTAAGTCCGAGATAGCATATCGAAAACATTCCTCCGTACATACTGCATCTTTCAAGGTTATCTTTTACGCAGTTAAATCCCGCTATCCTGTTAAATGTTCCCGTTGCACTGTCTACCGATGTATTCTGTTTCTGTTCTTCTTTCTTGTTTTTCGTAACATCTGCCCCAACTACGATATTTATGTGAGTTCCGTCACTTTTTGGCATTATGGTTTCCGATACCTGAAACCATACACCGCTTATCATTTTTTCGTAACTTTTGTTTTCTCCGCTCTTATTATTTCCGATAGAGAGTTTTTTCATCATTTCTTCGTCATCTTCGGTTTTAAGCAGCTTTTTTGTATATTTATTCGTATATATCACGCTGTTTTCTTCAATATTGTGTATAAATACAAGTATAGGCATTTTTTCATATATATTCTCAAATGCTTTTCGATTGGCTTCTTCCGCTGCATGATTGTCAGCCATTTCTTTTATTATCATCACGGCTATATCGCCTTTTATACTCTCCGTACCTTTTATTATGATCTCGGCAGATAGCGGATTTTTATCCTTGTCACATATCGGTATCATCATCGTATTTGTATGCAGTTCATTGTTTTTTGTAATTTCCATCTGCTTTGCTATATCCGAAAAACTGTACACCGTAAAGTCATCGAGTTTTTTTATCCCGTCATTATCCTTTATTTTAAGCATTCCGGCAAATTTGTCATTATGCTTTAATATGACATTTGCACTCATATCTATTATACCGACCGCAAGAGGTATCTCATTTATATAAACAAATTTTTCACCTATCTCTCTGATAACAGCCGAATCATTATCCATACATAACACCACCTTATTTTTCTCCCAGCCGTAAGCTCGGATAAGCATTCACGCTCATATCCGCAGTATTTCCGTTCTTATATTCATAAAAAGCCGCCGAGCCTATCATAGCTGCATTATCTGTGCATAACACAATATCGGGAACATTAAATTCAAATCCGTTCCTCTCACATTCTTCTCTCAGCTTTTCCCTCAGATATTTATTAGCCGATACTCCTCCTGCAACGGCGACCTTCTTCATTCCCTCTTTTCTGCAAGCCTCGATCGTTTTCTTTACAAGTACCTCCGTCACCGCTTTTTGAAACGATGCCGCTATATCCTCTTTAATATATTCCTCACCTGTCATATTGCACTTGTTGATATAGTTAAGTACCGCCGATTTCACTCCGCTGAAACTGAAATCATATCCTTCATCCATCATCGCTCTCGGAAAATCTATCGCATCTTCATTTCCCTTTTCAGCCATTCTCTGCACATTCGGACCTCCCGGATAAGGCAGTCCTATCGCCCTTGCCACTTTGTCAAAAGCCTCTCCTGCCGCATCATCTCTTGTTGAACCGAGTATCTCGAATTTGTTGTAGTTGGTCACCTTAACGATATTCGTATGTCCTCCCGATACCACAAGGCATATAAAAGGAGGTTTCCATTCCCTGTTCTGTATATAATTTGCCGCAATATGCCCCTCAATATGATGTACCGCAATAAGCGGCTTATCAAGAGCAAAAGCAAGAGCCTTTGCCTCACTTAATCCCACAAGCAATGCTCCCACAAGCCCCGGACCATATGTTACCGCTATTGCATCTATCTTCTCAAAGTTCATTCCCGCCTTTTCAAGTGCTTCATCAATAACGAGGTCTATTGCCTCTATATGCTTTCTTGATGCTATCTCAGGCACAACACCGCCATATCTTTTATGTATATCTATCTGAGATGAAATTATATTCGATAATACATCTCTGCCATCTCTTACAACAGCAGCCGACGTTTCATCACACGAACTTTCTATCGCCAGTATATTCATTGTCCAATCTCCTTGTTTTCATACAGATCCGAATTATTCATATCCTTTTTTTGCATACATACCCATATTAAAAAAATACCATTTTTTAAGCCTTATGTCAAGTATTTCAGCAAATAAAAAGAAAAGGCACCGTTATTCACAGCACCTTTTCAAATATATTCACAGGCAATTTTTTTGCTTGCACCCGCACCGACTGCGTGCCGCAAAGCGACTATCTGCCTTATCCGCAGCCGTGTGCATAATTATTTATCACCCTTATAGAAATTTATAAGACAGCCCGAAAGTATTATCTTTCTCTCGTCATCTGTAAGTTCAGCCATTTTCAGCGTAAATTCTTTCAGTTCACTGCCTTTTACGACATACGCCGTAATATCCGTATATTTTTCGCTTATAGCCTTAGTTATCTCAGGCACAAATATGAAATCACCGTTTTCAAAAGGAAGTTCATCCTCAAATAAGAACGGAAGCATACCCCAGTTTATAAGATTCGAGCGGTATCTCTTTGTAGCGTATTCCTTAGCGATATTTGCCCAACCGCCAAGAACCTTCTGACAGCTTGCAGCCTGTTC
>JAFUUG010000652.1 GCA_017483905.1 Bacillota bacterium | reverse complement strand
GATCAACCTGCACTTGTCAGATTGAAAGCTGCAGAGGTCGCTACGGCGATAGCGGAATATTTCAGGGAAAGCGGAGAAGATGTTCTTCTGCTGATGGACTCCCTTACACGTTATGCTATGGCACAGAGAGAGATAGGTCTTGCAACGGGTGAACCGCCGGTATCGAGAGGTTATACGCCTTCTGTATTCTCGGTGATGCCGAAACTGCTTGAAAGAGCCGGCACATCGGATAAAGGGTCAATAACGGGGCTTTATACGGTTCTTGTAGACGGTGATGACCTTACTGAACCTGTTACCGATACTGCGAGAGGTATACTTGACGGACATATAGTTCTTTCGAGAAAACTTGCAAATAAAAATCATTATCCTGCGATAGATGTATTTGCAAGTGTATCCCGTGTAATGAGTGATATAGTTACAAAAGATCATAAGAAGGCGGCTTTTGAAGTTAAAAAATCTATGGCGGTATACAGCGATGCCGAGGATCTGATAAATATAGGTGCTTATGTAAAGGGAAGTAATCCCGATATAGACTATGCGATAGAAAAACATGGAGAAATAATTGATTTCCTTACACAGTCAACTGATGAGAAATTCGATTTTGACAATACGGTGGGAACGATGGAGGCTATAATCGGTTAAAAGGGGCAGATGATATATGGCAGGATTCAAATTCAGACTGCAAAGTTATCTGAACGTAAAAGAAAAAATAGAAGATCAAAAAAAACTTGACTATGGTAAAGCCTTAAATAAACTTGAAGAAGAAAAAAAAGAAAAAGTTCTGCTTGAAAATGAAAAAAATATGAATATACATAAATTCAGAGAATCTATAGAAAGCGGCATAAAGCCTCTTGAATTGCAGAACTACAACAATTATATAGAGTATATGAAAAAAAAGATAGCCGAGCAGGATATAGTGATAGATATTGCAAAGCAGAATGTGGAAAAATGCAGAACAGAACTCGTCGAGGCTATGAAAAACAGAAAGATGCTTGAAACTCTGAAAGACAAGGACAGAGAAGAATATAATAAAGAACAGCTCCTTGCCGAACAGAAAATCGTTGATGAGATAGTAAGCTATCAATACAATGACGGAGGATGAAATAAATGCCATCTACGGAAGAACTTGAAAATGAGAACGAACTTGATGACGAGGAAAGTCTTGAAAGCTCCGATAACGGAGATAGAAAAAAAGAAAAAAAGGATAAAAAGAAAAAAGAGAAGAAAAAGGGAAAAGGATTTCTTGGATTTTTGCTTTTTATTCTGATAATAGGCGGTCTTGTGGCAATACTTGGATTTAATGTGGGCGGGATAAGAGAAAAATATCTCAGAAGTACGCTTGAGAAAATTCCTGTAGTAAAAAATCTCCTCCCTCCGGCAGAAGGAGCGGAAAATGATGAATACAGCGGTATGTCACAGGAACAGGCGGTATCAAGAGCAAAAAGCCTTGAAGTAGAACTTGAAAAAAACAAGGCTGAAATGGAAAATTACCAAAAAATAATAAGCGATAAGGATACAGAGATAAAAAGACTCAAAGAATTTGAGAATGCACAAGTGAAATTTAAGACCGACAAAGCTGAATTTGACAGATTGGTCGCATTAAATGACCCTGATGCGTACAAAAAATACTATGAACAGATCTCTCCGGAAAATGCGGAAACATTATATAAAGAGGTCGTTCAGACTGCCGCAGCAGACAAGGAATTAAAGGACTATGTAAACACATTTGAAAATATGAAAAAAGGACCTGCGGCAAAGGTGCTTGAAGAACTTATAGGCACCGATATGGATCTGGTTGTTCGTATACTTAATAATATAAGCAGTGAACAAAGAGCTGACATTCTTGCATCGATGGACCCTATAAATGCAGCAGCTTGTACGAAGAGGATGTCGCCGGACAACAATTAAAAATTTTTATAATTACCAATGGAGGTGAAAGAATGAATCTGACAAGTCTTTATTTAAACAACGTTGTTGCGGGAAGTTCTGCTGATATGGTATCGGGGGGAAGAAGCAAAAATAAGGCGAGCGGTTTCGATAGTTTCCTGAAAAAAGCAGACGGAAATGATTATCAGAAAAAAGCCGAAACTGTAAAAAGTGAAAGCAAATATGACAATAAGAAACAGAGCGAGCCTAAAGTAAATAAACGTGATGACAAGAACGATGCCAAAAAAGAGAACATTCAGAGCAACAAAAAAGATGACAGGGCAGAAACAAGGAAGAATGTTAAGACTGAAAAGGTGACAACAAACGAAAAGGCTGACAGCAGTAATCAGGCAAATGACAAAATGATCGATAAAATTGCAGATGAACTTAATATGTCGGCAGAAGACGTTAAGAAAATACTTGAAAGTCTTAATATGACGGCCGCAGATCTTGCGGATCAGAGTAATCTGATAAGTTTCATGGAAAAGGCTATGGACGTTGATAATGCGCTTGATCTTCTCTCTATCGACGGCGTAAAGGATATGATGAAAAATATAAAGAATATTGTTTCCGAAATGTCTGAATTTTCAATGATGATGAGTGAGGACATGGGTGAAGAAAATATTGATGATATTTTAAACACCGAAAATGCCGAAAACAGCGAAGTTAAAGATATTCAGGGTGAAAGCCTTAAAGAAAACTCAGAAGTATTTGAAGAAGTCGTTTCCGAAAATGCCGAAAACAGAGAATTACGCAGGGAGATCGTTCAGGAGAACAGGAACAGCGAAAATCAGAACACTCAACAGGAAAACAATTACAGCGTGAGTGCTGCCCTTGCTGAACACAATGCGGAAAATCAGACCGGTGAGGGAAACAGCGACAGCGGATCGCTGCAGAATGTTCAGATGGGTCAGGGTGTTTCAGGCGGAAGCATGGAGAATGTAAACAGAATGTTCTCCGATGCACTTGACAGAGCTACGGGTGGAAGAGATGTCAATGCTGCTGATGTTATAAAGCAGATAGTTGAAAATTTCAGAGTAAACAGCTCAAATGGCATTGATGAGATAAGAATAATGCTTAAACCGGATCATCTCGGCAATGTGACAATAAAAGTCGCTACGGAAAACGGCATCGTGACTGCAAATATTATTGCAGAAAGCGAAAAGGTAAAGGGCATTATAGACGATAATCTCAGTCAGCTCAAAGATATACTTGATTCGCAGGGAATACAGGTTTCCGAGATAAATGTAAATGTCGGTACGGATGAAAGCGACAATGCAAGAGATATTTTCAGATTTGCACAGGAAAAATCTTCTAAGAGGATAAATGATATTCTCGGGAATTTTGAAGAGTAGATTGAAGAAGTACAGGAAAATATAATTACGGAAAAAGATGTTCTTCAGAATGAAGTAAGTTATATGGCATAAAGGAGGAATATAAATGGCAGATGATAATATTTTAACTCAAGCTATAAAATCGGGTCAGGCTTATGTAAATCCTTATACACAGAGAACTGTCAGCAGTGATCTTGACAAAAATGCTTTTTTAAGACTTCTTACGACACAGCTACAGTATCAGGATCCTTTAAGTCCGATGGAAAATACCGAATTTATTGCACAGATGGCACAGTTAACTTCTCTTGAACAGATGCAGAATCTTAATACTACGATGTCAAATTCACAGGAATTTAATCTTGTGGGAAAAAATGTTTACGCTGTCAGCTATAATTCAGAAACGGGCGACAGTCTTGAATATAACGGCGTTGTTGATTCTGTTTACACGAGAGACGGAAAAGCATACTGCCGCATAGGAGAATCGGATGTTCCTTATGATGATGTAGT
>JAFUUG010000651.1 GCA_017483905.1 Bacillota bacterium | reverse complement strand
ATGCGCTTATGCCTGCGGTCGAGAGCAAATACAGCACTTATGCAAAGTCGGTTTCGGATGAAGATCTAAAGGCATCGAGGGCTCACAGAGCATTTGGCGGTTTTTCTCTCGGCAGCGTTACCACTTGGAACGAATTTGTATATAACTACGATTATATAGGTTACTTTCTGCCAATGAGCGGTGCTTGTTGGTATTACGGTGGCTATGGCGATTATTATCCAGTTAAGACCTGCGATTATTTTGAAGATATGATAAATAAAAACGACCTTAACGAAAGAGGATATTTTATTTATGCAGCAACCGGAACAAGGGATGCTGTTCTTGATCAGGTCGAGATACAAATGAGTGAAATGCTTGACAGAAAAGACTTTTTCACGGATGAACATCTGGTTTATTTTATGAAGCAAGGCGGCGTTCATGATATGGTTGCCGTAAGGGAATATATTTACAACGCGCTTCCCGTATTTTTCGGAGGTGAGTAAAATGAAGAAAAAGAAAACTTTGAGAATAATTTTATTTGTGATTTTTGCGGCTTTGCTTGCTGTGTTTTTATACACGGCTTACGGAAGAGTCGGCAGGAATGATAAAAATTCCGTTATAAAAGGACTTAGGGAATACTCGTCCGACAGCAATGTAATTATTGTTTATTTCACAGGCGGAGAAAATATGCCGCTTGATAAGGTCGATGCGGTATCATCTGCGAGTGTATTTGAGGAAAATGGCGAAATGACGGGCAATGTTGGTATTGCGGCAAGAAAATTGCAGGAGATAACTCACGGCGATCTGTATTCTTTGCAAACAAAGGGTATGTATTCGGCAAATTACACCTATTCGACCTATCAGGCTATGTTTGAGCAGATATTAAGACACCGTCCCGTACTTACGGACAATATTCCCGATCTAAGCAAGTATGACACGATTATTTTAGCTTATCCGCAATGGTGGATGAAAGCACCGCTTGCGATAGAAAGTTTTGTCAGCCAAAATGATTTATCGGGCAAAACGATAATGCCGCTGTCGGTGCATTTCAGCAGCGGGTTGGGCGGCAGTGTTGAACAAATATCGAAATTGACAGATGCCAATATCACAAATGGTCTTGCAATTTCCGAAAGCTCCGTAAAATCGGATAGTGTTTATGAAACACTTGAAAAATGGCTTAACCAAAACAATATAACAACATATACAGGAGGAGAAACAAAATGAAAAATGACAGCGATACCGAAAGTTTCCCGAAATATTATAAATTTAAAGAAGCAAAACCTATTGACGGAAATGGTGTTATTTTGAGATATACAAAGTAAATGGAGATGATGTTTTATGAAAGTATTGTTAATAAACGGCAGTCCGCACAAAACCGGCTGTACTTACACCGCTCTTTCTGCGGAATACGAATATCTTTGACAACTCAAAGAAGCAGGCGAAAAAGCGGGAATACCACTTCCAAAGCAGGAAGAAACACGTTTTGTAACTAATTTTATAAGATAAAAAGTAAGACCGAAGCTGAATTTTTGCTTCGGTCTTTGGTTTATATTTCGGTATTATTCCTTGGTATTCATTGATATAAATTCAAGGTTTTCATCAAATGTACTTATTGTGTAATCGGTATCGGCTTCAACTATCACAAGACTGCCTGTCTGTATATTTTGACTGCTTTCGGCTGTTTCAAATGTTCCGCTGCCTTTTAAAACGGCTATTACGGTCTTGCCGTCTGTGCCGCTTAAATTTTTTGCGGAAGAATTTTTGTCCATTGCCCAGCTTCTTACCACGGGGCAGTTAAATACATCTTCATGTTCAACAATAACTTTTGTATTGATATTGCCTGTGAAATTATCACCTGTCATTGCCTCGCCTTTGGGGAATATTGTTTCATCGCTGTTGTGAGTTCCTGCGGATGACCGCATTGCCTGTGCAACTGCCGTCATATATTCCTCGTCGGTCACTTTGTCGTACCAATTTGTGGATGTGCCGGGGTTCACACTTAATGCTATATGCGAGAACCAGCTCTTATCTGCCGCCGAATGAAAATGCTTTACATTGGGTTCTATATAATAAACATCACCGGGAAGCATAAGTTTCGGTGTCTCTCCCTCAAAACCGAGAACACCCGTTCCCTCGGTCACAAGAAGTATCTGACCGCCTTCGTGGCTGTGCCAATCCGTTCTTGTACACGGCTCGAAAGTCACAACACCAAGTGACGGCGCACCGTCCGTTTCCTCGCTTGTTGTAAGGAAATTCAGGAACGAAACGCCCGTAAACTTAGGCGAAACGGGGTTTATCATATTAAGCCCGAAAATATCGTCAATAGGCGTTATGTCATATTCGGGCTGTGTGGTCTGTGTTATTGTGACAGTCTTTGTTTCCTCGTTCCAATCCACATCAAGACCCAAATTTTCAGAGAGAAAGCGCACGGGCAGAAATGTTCTGCCGTCGATAATTATCGGTGCTGTGCCTATCTCCGTTTCCTTGTTGTTTACGAAGGCTCTTGTACTGCCGACTGTAAGTGTAACAACATTTTCGCCGTAAGTGATGGCTGTTGTTTTGTCGTCTGCCGCCCAATTTGCGGTGCCGCCGAAAGTTTCGATTATAGCCCTTATCGGCAAAAGCGTTCTGCCGTTTTGGATAACGGGCGATACATCAATGCTTTGTTCCTCACCATTTAAAAGAACTGTTTTTGAACCTATGGTCATTGAGAGATAATTTTTATCGGTAATACTTTCAGGCTCTTCTTTTGTTTCTTCCGTACTTTCCGCCAAAGCCGCATTTATGGCAGCTGTTGCGTTAAGTGTTCGTGGGAAACCGTTGTAAGGCACGCATAAAAGCACCGCCGCAAGCATTTGATCGCCGCTTATGCCTTTTTTAAGTCCTTCTTTTACCTTTTCGCTCATTTCTGCTTCTTTGCCGCCTTTAGCCGACATTATCGCTATATCTGCAAGGATGTTTTTTGCGGCATCATCGCTTTTTTCGGCTTTTGTGCCGTCCGTCACGGTCATTATCTGTGCTTCTATGTAACTCTGCGTTTCGGCATCAAGATTTTTGCCGATAAAGTTACGGTCATCATCGGTTTTGAAATGCTCTTTTACCGACAGTATTTCTTCGGAGTCACTCCTGTATGAAAGAGTGATGTTTTCGCCTTTTTCAATATCTTCCGACTTTGGTTCGGTATATTCGCCTTTGTCGGTCGAATCTATAACATTAAGTGCAAGCCCTGTTTTTTCTTCTCCGTTTTCTTTTGAATTAAGCATAACTGCGGCACGGAGCATATCCGCCGAATGACCTACGCTGTAATTGCCATTTGCATGACCGATAAGCTGTCCCTCGCAATTTCCGTTTGCAACTATGGTACAGAATGTCAAAAACTCTCTGTCATAAATGGAAAGCCCCGTTCTTGTATAAAAATCAAAACAAATGCCCGAAAGATAAATAGTCTGCAATCTTGCAGCTTCGCTCATATCTTCCGTTACCGTACCTATCTGTGGGCCGAAAAGGAAACGCTGTGCTTCAAGACCTTTTGTGTAGCGGTTTTCTTCGGTCACGGTCGCTCTTGAATGATAAGATACATCTGCACCGACTTCCTTTAACGCTTCATCTGCCGCATCAAGCGCAGCCGCAGCCCTTGTTATGCCGCAGTATGCACCGCTGTGATAAACGGCTTCTTTTATCTCTTCAACGGACAGCCCGTCGGCATAAGCGGACTTGACTTCCGATTTTATTCCACTTATATTTTTGTTTGCGGTATATGTAACAAGTGCCGATAAATGCTGCATACGCATATCCAGATTTTCATTTATAAAATCGGCATCAGCACCGACAGAAGATACAGCGGAGGGGGAGTCCGCTGCATAAGCTGTCAAAGTGCCGCCCAATGCCAAAGTTAAAACCATAAATATTGACAATGCTCTTTTCATATCAGTTCAAGCCCCTTTCACTGAGCCATTTTTCGATATGGTCGGCTATCTCCTTGTTGTTCATTTCCTGAAACATAAAGTGACTGTTGCCCGTTATTCCCTCTTTTGGCAGGTCGTAAACGGTGCAGTCGCCGCCGTCTTTGTTATAGGCTTCGGCAAACTCGAGGGAGGTGTCTCTCACACCTTTCCAAAAGCCCGTTGACATAATATCTTCGGGGCCATTATCGATATAGTCACCGAAATAAATTGCTATCGGAACTTTTGCTTCAAGCAGTTTGTTGTATTCCTCGCCGCCGATCTCCGGTGTGCCGCCCGGCTCTATTGCAATTATCGCCGCAACATTTTCAAACGGCGTTATCCAGCCGACTCTGCCGCCTTGTGAGTGTGTGATATAGATAGACTTGTTTCCCGTCATTTCCTTTACATCGTCCATAACCGCACCTAAAGCAGAAGAATTTACAGCTTCGTCATAAGTGCCCGTGTTTGGTGTCATCTGGCGGAAAAATTGATTTTGTGCTTCCTCGCCCTCGGGGAACTGCGAACCATCGTAACGGTCGGGAGCAACAAGACCTATTCTGAAATGTGTGTACCAAGCCTGATCGCCCGGGCGGTATTCCTTTGAGTCCTCTGCCCACGCATCAAGCATGCCGTCCATAGTCATTTGTGTTGTATTGCCCGCTTCACCTCTGCGGGGCTGATCTACCAAAAATGCAGCGTGACCGTTTTTAAGGAATATATCAGACCAACCCTCTCTGCCGTCGGGTGTTGTCATCCAGCCCATTCTTGACTGTCCGTAGCCGTGAAGATAAACAATGGGATGGCCGTTATCGTTT
>JAFUUG010000650.1 GCA_017483905.1 Bacillota bacterium | reverse complement strand
TGTATGAATCGTAGATCGTCTGACGGAGTATGGCGACCATAGCCTTCTTCATAGCCTTGTTTTCTTCCATCCTGTTCTCAATCTCTTGCTTGAGGTGTTTGTACCCATAAGTAAGAGCCGAAATGATAAGCCCGAAAACAAACTCGATCCAATACTGTTTAATGAATTCAAGCATAGAAAAATACCTCCCTTAATCGTAAATGACTTCTATGGAATTGATATAGGTATTGCCGACTGCTGTAAGGAGAACCTCGCCTTTAACAGCAGATATGGATAATGTATCATTTGTTGCCGTTACACTATTTTCACCCTGTGAAAGTTTCAATTTGCCATTTCCTTGACCTGAATAAGCCGTTACCGTGACCGTACAACTATCCAAAACAGGTATCGTTATCTTTGTTCCATTATTCATCTGAGTGCAGTTTGCACCCGTATTAGGAGCAAGTTTTCCCAATGTTGCATCAATGGTCAGACCGTTCCAAGTTCCCGTTGTGCCTTGAATACTTTCGTTATATGCTCCATCGTTATTACACTTGAAGTCATAAAAGGCATTTTCGAGTGTTTCTTCAAAGTCTACCGGTGTCCAGTCGTAGAACCATTCGGAACAAGTGAAAGAAAAGCTGTCGCTGTATCTTGATGCCCTTATCTCATTTGTTATTTCCTCTGATTTTATAAGTGTATCTCCGTCAAAAGACTTTGCTTCTTTATACTCTGATTCGGCTACACTTCCGCTCATTTCAGTCCAGAAGTCATCATTGAGTATACCTATGCGGTCAAATACAGTTTTTGAAAATATCGTCTTTGCCCCAACACCCCAAGTCCTACCGAGGTAAAACTTCCTATCGGGGATATTGGAATTAAGGCTTGTATCGTAATCGACTTCACAGCAGTCAAACAAAAAGCCTTTATCCGCTGCTTTATTCGCAGTAATAAAGGCTCTTTCCGTGTAGCTATCCGAGTATCCGCAAAACAGCAATTTACATTTTTGGAATATGACATTTCCGAAACCGAAAATAAAATCCGTCATTCCGTAAATATTGCAGTTTTTGAAATATCCTCTGTATGAATTGTCTGATGAATTTGCACCGAAATATAAAGTATCCTGACTTCCGATGAAGTCGCAGTTATTAAATTCTGCCTTATCGGAACGGATAACCATTGCCGCAGCCCTCTCTGTTGCCGCTCTGCTTGTCGGTACAAAATCCTTATCCGCTCTGTCAAGCGTTATCGAAGTATCATTGTACGCCGAAGGCTCTGCCGTTACACCGTCAGCAAGTTCAAGTTCTGTTACTCTTTTGTTGAATGAATTTTCAAAGACAATGTTCTCTGCCGAAAAGTTCTCGGCATTGTTTGTAAGAATTACAGTTCCGCCCCAGTCCTTAACAGGAGAGAGAACCGATTTATTTATAGTGGAAACTTTATTGTAATGCCCTGTTGCCGAATCTGCACTATAGTATGTGTAACCGATACCGTAATACCAAGTAACAGTAACATCCTTTTCTCCCGTATAGGTTCTCATTTTGAGGTTCGGAACATCAATGAGTAACTGTTCGTTGTAAGTCCCCGAATTAAGCACAAGTTCAAGACTGTCGTATTTCGATGAATGCGCCTTTAATGCTGTAATGGCATCGGAAATAGTATCGTAATTGTTCTCTTTATCAGCAACACCCACATAAGCAACAGAATAATCTTTGTCCGAATGAGGTGTGTTTGCTTGATTTTGCAGTTCGGATATTTGCTCTTGAAGCAAGTCCGCCGTATGCTCCAAAGTGTAATACTTTGCTTGCAGATCGTAAAACTGCGTTTCTAAATTTGTGATATGCTCTTTATTGCTCGTGTCTGCGGCTTTCAGATT
>JAFUUG010000055.1 GCA_017483905.1 Bacillota bacterium | reverse complement strand
TGAAGTCCATCTATGCCATCGATATTCCCTTTTTCCATATTCTCAGCTCTTATACCGAATCTTGATCCGATTATACAGGGATTGTAAATATCCGTTTCTATCTCCGAATATTCAGGATTTATCCTCAGTGCACAGCTGCATTTTCCCTTTACTCTTTCCTTGTACTTCTCCCATTGTCCAAAGGAATTAAACACGATATGACCGCAGTATCCTGCTATCTCATCTATCTCGTTTTCCCTGTAAGCAGGCGAAAATATATGAACCTCTTTCCCCATTTCCTCATATCCGAGCCTTGCCTCATGCAGCGAAGAAGAAGTCACTCCATCAAGGTATCTCCCTATAAGATCGAATGTTTCATAATTTGCATAAGCTTTGCTTGCAAGCAGTATCTTGCAGCCACATTTTTTCTTTACTCCATCAAGTATCTTTAAATTCTTTTCAAGCAGATCCGTATCTATAATATAACTTGGTGTATCAACATTAAACATAGTCTTATCTCCATTCTTTAAAGCAGATCCTTTTCTTTGCAAAAACGCCCAAAGTACAAGTACTTCAGGCGTTCGCAACATTATTCCGGTGTATCATCTTCCCATACAATCAATAACTTTTTTCGAACTTTTCTTAACTATCGGATAACGTTCTCCCTTAATGCTTTTCTTTATTTTTTTAAGTTCTATTATATACGCATAATCCTCAACAATCCCCGTAAGATCGGCAACTGTAGTTTTATAATATATTTTATCTTTTTCGTTTTTCATTAAAGAACTTATCGCTACTTCATTCGTATCTTTGTCCTTATTTTTTGCATTAGGAGTATATTTATTGAATACGTCCATTTCTTCATTAAGGAAGAAGCTGTACTTATCCGAATAATCCGTATCAAATGTCATATCTATCATATCATGCAGTTCCGAAAGTTCAAAATCGTCCTCTATTTCATATACTCTCCACATCTTTGTATCGTTTTTGTCTGTCACTTTTATCTCATACACACTCGTATCATAAGGCTTTGGAATATAAATATCCGCAAAGCCACTCAAATCACCTTTCATCATACAATTAAGTGTTTTGTCAGCTGATACCCTTTTAAATGCATTAAACACAGAGGTAGTGCTATGTTCGATACCGAATATTTTTTCTCCGAGAGGAGTAGGCTCAAATATACTGCAAGGTGAATATAAGTAGTCTTCCCGAATATAGCCCTCATCATCGGCGTGCTCAGGGACATTCTTTATACCCTCTGCAATAAATAACATTTCACCATAAAAATCATACGGTGTATAGTATATATATCTTATGATCTTAAGATAATGTCCGAAAACCGTTAAAAAGCTCTTGTCATAAATTATTCCGAGAATATATACAAGTGACATCATCATTTCACCAAAATGTTCGGGTAAATTTTTTTCATCTATGTTAGCAGGGTCAAAAACAGAAAGCTGATCTTTGAATACATCATCAGTGGCAGTCTGTTTTTTTAGCATTTCTCTTATATAATCTTCCGTAAATACAGAAAATTCAACAGGTATCGCCTTGCAAAAATCTTTTTTACATTTTTTTATTGAAATATCAACGATTTTTTTAAGCGTATCTTCTGTATTTTTTTCAAGTGATTTTTTGTAATTATCCTTTATCTTATATACGGTAGCATTTATAGACGGTCTTTTTGTTATCAGTTTCAGTCCTTTTGCAAGCTCAAACAGATACATGACATAATCTTCATCGTAAATGCTCACATTATCGATTACGGCACTCATAGCTTCCTCGCATATAAGACCGTTTTCGAGTGTTATATCCGGGAAACATTCATCAAGCATTATCCTTATATCGTTTATGACCTGATGTTCTTTAGTAGAATATTCATAAGGTATATACTCTATCTTTCCGAGTTTTATCAGACTTTTTGACTTTACATTATAGCTGACCGTCTCTTTTTCCCGAGCACATTCATAGCTGAATTTTTCAAGCAAAAGTGCCGGAGTCACAAGTATATTTTCTCCAAATATTACAGAATAAAGCCATTTTTTATATATCGCCTGAATATATCTTAACATACCGGCTTTGTTTTTTATTCTTATTTTTTTGTAGCTTTCCTTGAATTTTTTATCAAATATTTCATTGAGCAATTCGCCCTTTATATATACAGATTTATCTTTCGTTTTATTTTCCATACCGATTCCGCCTATCAAATAATATATATTTATTCCAAAATTTTATTGTTGCTTTAAGAAATTATTTATCTCATTTTCCGCTTTAATATAATACTCTTTAAGCATGTTAAGTTCCTTTTTTATATCTATAGTCTTGTCTTCCTTTTGCGGTCTTGTTGCATCAGTTATCTTTTCAACGCATCCGCTTATTTTTGTAAGTGCGAGATTAGAGGCTACACCCTTGAAAGCGTGTGCCGCTTCAAATATCTCACCGCTGCTGCCTCTCTCAAATGCCGTTTCAAGCCTTTCCATAAAGTTACTGCCGACAAACCTTCCTATAAAAGTAATTATCAGATCATCATTCATAAGTCTGCCTACAGCTTCTTCATAATTTCCGCCAATTTTTTCATAAAGTTCACTGACAGTCATTTTTTACCTCCAATTTATCATCCGACGATAAATTTTTCAAATTCATCGGGCGGAACAGGTTTCGAAAAATAATATCCCTGTATAACGTCACAGCCAAGTTCCTTTAATTCTTTATACTGCTTTTCATCCTCAACACCCTCTGCAACCGTTTTGGCATTGATAAATTTTGCAATATCAAGTATAAGCTGAACTATTTTCTTATTTTTTTCATCTTTATTCATATTTCTTATGAACTTCATATCTATTTTAAGCACATCTATCGGGATCTCCGTTATCATATTGAGGGAAGAATAACCCGCTCCGAAGTCGTCCATCTCTATCATGAAGCCTTTATCTCTCAGTCTGTTTATGATGTCCGTAAGCTGCGCCGCATTGTCTGCATAAGCTGATTCCGTTATTTCAAGCATATATTCGCTTGTATCAAGTCCGTTATTTTCAATATTTGATATAAGTTTATTTTCAAGTTCGGGGTCATACATATCCATTCTTGATATATTAACCGATACAGGCACCGAAACACCGAATTTATCTTTCCATGTCTTTATCTGCTTTGCAACTTCGCTCCATACATAACTGTCAAGCAGCTGTATAAGTCCGTTATCTTCAAAAAGCGGTATAAAATCCCCCGGACTTATCATTCCGTATTCAGGGTGGATCCATCTTATAAGTGCCTCTGCACTTTTTAATTTCGGTTCATCCCCCTGTATGCAATATTTCGGCTGATAATATACAACAAACTGCCTTTGCTTTATAGCATCATGAACATTGTTTATAAGTTTTTCGTCATAATATGCAATAAATCTCGTGTAATCGTTTCTGAGAGTATCACACGCCGCTTTCGCCCTGTCAGCACATATCTCCATATCGGAATCCTTATCAACCTGAGAATATACACCCATTCTTATTTCGATCTTTACATCGTTAGGCATCTGCGCCAGTCTGCTTCTGAATCTGTCAAGAATATCGGTATGTTCCTCTCTGTGCCTGCAATATATATAAAAGCAGTCGGCATAACTCCTGCAACCTATTCCGTCATTTTCTTCCGATATCTCCTTTATTACCTCACCTATAGCTTTAAGTACATTTTTTCCAAACTGTCTTCCGTATAACTCATTTATAAGATGGAAATGATTTACGTCAAGATAGATCATATCCATATCTCTTTCGGGATCAAGTCTTTCTA
>JAFUUG010000054.1 GCA_017483905.1 Bacillota bacterium | reverse complement strand
GAATAGTTACACTTTCCGGAGATGCACCTGCAAAACCTGGCAACTATCAGGTTCGTATCGGTATGATGTTCAGTGATTTCATAAATATGGTAGGCGGATTCAAGGAAGATCCCGTAAAGCTTATTGCGGGCGGTCCTATGATGGGTCCTACAATGTTTACGCTTGATGTGCCGATAGTAAAAACAAGTTCGGCTATAACGGCTTTTACGGCTAAAATGGCGCAGATGCCGCCTGAGAGAAACTGTATAAGATGTGGAAAGTGCGTTTCCGCCTGTCCTATGGGTCTTATGCCGATCACTCTTAATTCCGATGTACTTGCGGGCGATGATGAAGCATTTGAGAAGAACAACGGTCTTGACTGCATAGAGTGCGGTTCATGCTCCTATGTCTGTCCTGCAAAACGTCATCTCGCTCAGTCGATAAGAACCAAAAAGCGTGCCGTTATGGCTGCAAAGAGAAAGAAATAGGAATGGAGGATAAGAATAATGGATAACTTGAAATTAACTGTATCGTCCACCCCTCATATTCGTTCAAATGACTCTATTGAAAAAATAATGGGTGACGTTATAATTGCTTTAGTGCCTGCCTCTATTGCCGGAATCGTTTTCTTTGGTTATTGGGCAGCGGTACTGATATTGATATCTATTGCCTCTTGTGTTGTATTTGAGGCACTCTATCAGAAAGCAACAAAACAGGCTGTGACCGTAACGGATCTTTCGGCTGTGGTCACAGGTCTGCTTATCGCACTTAATCTTCCCTCTACCGCATCATGGTGGATACCTGTTGTGGGTGGTTTCTTTGCGATAATCGTTGCTAAACAGGTATTCGGAGGATTGGGTCAGAATTTTATAAATCCCGCACTTGCGGCAAGAGCTTTTCTTGTGGCATCATATCCTTCGCAGATGACGGGTTCGGCTTTTGTGCCTACAAATTTTCTCCTCAATAAAGGTGTTGATGCTGTTACATACGCAACACCTCTTACGGAGATGAAAATGTCGGGCGGTGAATTTTCCGTAAGCGCAGATGGTATCTTAAATGCCCTTATAGGTAATGTTGGCGGTACTATAGGCGAAACTTGTGCTATAGCACTTATTATCGGCGGGATCTATTTACTTGTAAAAAAGGTCATATCATGGAGGATACCTTGCGCTTACATAAGTACGGTATTTATCCTTATGCTTATGTTTGGCGGAGAACCTATAAATGCTGTATATCACATATTTATAGGCGGCCTTATGCTTGGTGCGTTCTTTATGGCTACAGACTATGCTTCTTCACCTGTTACTCCTAAGGGACAGATAATTATGGGTGTCGGCTGCGGTTTGATAACATCTGTGATAAGACTCTGGGGCGGCTATCCTGAGGGTGTATCTTATTCGATACTTCTTATGAACCTTGCTGTTCCTCTTATTGACAGATATACCAAACCTCATATTTTCGGGGAGGTGAAGAAAGATGAATAGTAGTATTATAAAACCCGGTGTTGTTTTACTTGCTTTTGCAGCTGTAGCTGCTGCGCTTCTCGGATATGTCAATGCTATCACCGCTGCACCTATTGCGGAACAGGACAGATTGACAGCGGCTGCTGCCATGCAGAAGGTAATGCCTGAGGCTAAGTCTTTCGATGATGACAGTGTTGTTTCCGATACTGCCATAGCTGTAAGGTCTTACAATGTGGCAAGAGATGAAAAAGGCGATATAGTTGGCTATGCTGTTACGGCAGCATCAAAGGGATACGGCGGCGATGTTGTGATAATGGTCGGAATAAAGGCTGACGGCACGATAAATGCCATAGACGTTACCGATAATTCAAACGAAACTCCGGGTCTTGGAGCAAATTCAAGCAATGATGATTTTAAATCGCAGTATGAGGGGAAAACTGCCGATAAGGAAATAAAGGTAGTTAAAACTCCTACAGATAAAGACGATGAAATACAGGCTATTACTTCGGCTACGATAACTTCAAGGGCGGTAACAAATTCCGTAAACGAAGTTTTGAAATTCTATAATGACAATCTTAAAGGAGGTGGGGTTAAATGAATCCGATAAAAATAGTTAAAAACGGTATTATTGACGAAAACCCTACTTTTATGCAGGTCATAGGTATGTGTCCGACACTTGCCGTTACGACAAGTGCGACAAATGGTATAGGTATGGGACTTGCGACGACGGCTGTTCTTGCCTGTTCAAACCTTATAATATCGCTGATAAGAAAAATAGTTCCGGATCAGGTGCGTATACCATGCTATATTATCGTCATCGCTACATTCGTTACGATAATACAGTTCTGTCTGAAAGCATTTATGCCGGATCTTAATGCATCGCTCGGTCTTTTCATACCGCTGATAGTTGTAAACTGTATCATTCTTGCCCGTGCGGAAGCATTTGCGGCAAAAAACGGTCCGGTCGCATCATTATTCGACGGTATTGGAATGGGTCTCGGTTTTACCTGTGCGCTTACTCTTATAGGTATCGTCCGTGAGATACTCGGTGCGGGTTCTGTGTTCGGGCATACTATACTTCCGGAAGCATTCCCTAAGACTATCGTTATGATATTGCCTCCGGGTGCTTTCTTTACCCTTGCAGCACTTATGATAGTCATTAAATTGATAAGAAGCAAAAAATCTTAATAGGAGGAAAAGATATGGGCTTGTTTACAATATTTTTAGGTGCGGTCTTTGTTAATAACTTCGTATTATCAAAGTTCCTCGGTATATGTCCTTTCCTCGGTGTTTCGAAAAAGATCGAAACTGCAACGGGTATGGGCGTTGCCGTTACATTCGTTATGACGCTGGCATCGGCTGCTACATGGCTTGTTTATAATTTTATACTTGTTAAATTGGGACTTGAATATTTGTATAATATTGCATTTATACTTATAATCGCATCCCTTGTGCAATTCGTTGAAATGTTTATAAAAAAATCTTCTCCTACACTGTATCAGTCACTGGGTGTTTATCTTCCGCTTATAACCACAAACTGTGCGG
>JAFUUG010000649.1 GCA_017483905.1 Bacillota bacterium | reverse complement strand
TTTCATTATGCCGCCGAACACGCTGATTTCTTTCACGCACATCAAGCAAAACGGGGTCGGTCAGCTTATAATGGTTGAGAACTGCCTCCGCACGCTGATATTTATAGATTTCCTTATAATTTCTTATGCGGTATATCTCTTTTTGCGAGGAATTATCTTCCATACTCTGCCAAACTTTGTATATTCGCCGTGTCCTGTCCCTATCTTCTTCCGCAGATATTACGGTTTTCAGCTTATCACCCTGTGTCCGCAGGTCTTGAATATCCCTTTCATAAACTTCAATACGGTGCTTTGCTTTGTCGATTTTTTCAAGCAAGTCCGCTTGTGTTTTTATGCCGTGTTCACTCATAAAATTCATCATTCTGATTTGAGTATTTATGTTTTCCACCGCAATATAACGGCTGCCGTATTTTTCGTGCGGAGGAAGAAGTCTGCCAAATTGACTGTCTATTTTAGCCTTGCGGATATTGTATCTCTCCCTGTCCTCAAAGTAAAGGTGCAGCATTTCTTCCGTATACTGTTCGCCTAACTTTTCAATACGTCTGAAACGCTGCCCGTCTTTCGGCTTTATTGCCAAGTGCTTTCCTTGCTTGACTTCAATGCCTTGCTTTCGCAAGTATTCCAATAATTCATCAAAACTTTTGCACTCACGCATACCCCAGTCAATTTTTGCTTTTAAACGGCTTTTGTGTGTTGACGGTGTAAAATGCTTCATATAAGGCTGAATACGCTTGTTTTCAACTTCCGTATGGTTTGCACATCGGCGATGTATTGCAATATCCTTATAAGCCGTTCCGAGAGTATCGACACGGAAATATTTGTCGCACCAATAAGGCTTGAATGACAGGTGTTCATCATATCTTATCTCATATAATTTTCTTTGCATAAGACCGAGAAAGTCATAAAATGAGGTCGATTCATTGATAGCCTTATCAATAGCAGCTTTCATTTTTGCTCTGCTGTCCTTGAATGTCTTGTCAATTACTATAAGCCCATTTTCGGCACATAATTCATCACTTATTTGCCGCAGCTTGTAAACCGTACCTATATTACTGCGCAATTTTTTGTGAGTGTAAAAGTTTACCGAGTTAAGTATCGTATGAACGTGAATATGCTCCGTATCACTGTGAACAGCGATAACATACTGATGTTCGGGAAACATACGCCTGATAAGTTCTTCCCCGATTTCAAGTGCCTTTTCGGGAGTTATCTTGTCTTCCGTTGAAAATGATTGTATGATGTGCTGGGCATAATTGTTTCCGCCGTTTCTTGCAAGCCGCTGTATCTCCCGAAAATCCTCAACGGCAGTACGGCTGTCGCATAAATAGCTTGAAACATACACCTTTTCTGTTGTCTTGTCGGGATTTTCAATGTAATCAAACGCTTTTTGCAGGTGTGAACTTGTCCGTATCGGCATTATCTTCGTGTACGCCACAATCTATCTTCCTCCCTTCAACACACATCTGAAAGGCTTTTTCAACAAGGTCACGCACAGCATTCAGCTCTTCACGCATTTGTTCTACATCTTCCGCATAAATATTTTGAGTGCTGTTTGCGACCTTTGCAATTTGGTTGACGTTGTTGCCAAGCCTGCTTAATTCGCCTTTTATTTCAAGTATAGGCGAGGTATCGACCACCGTTGACCAATGTTTGCATATCGCCGTCATTATAAAGTCCGTCACATTCTTGTGACCCGCCCGTTTCATCTGCTTGTAAAATATCTCTTTTTCAAAATCCGATAATCTGACATTTATCCTTTCATTTCTAAATCTTCCCATATAATTTTATTCCCCCTATGTAGTACAAAATCGACTTTTGTTTTCATAGATAGGGTGTAATTATAGGGACGCCCATATCAAACAGTATGACGGAACTCTACACTATGCAGACTTATCTTCAAAGGGAAGATTTAACTGAAAGAGGTTTATCGCACTTTGATTCTTGGGCAGCTAACTTCGGAGAAACACAGGTTAATTTGGAACTTACACCTGAAGGAACAGGCTATCAAATGAAAACACGCTTTTCAAAATTTTTTAACTTGCCCGAACTTATGAGTATGTTCAAGGAGATAGCAGATATAAAGACACCCGATGTCTTAAATCTTCCTGTGCCAAAAGCTAATTTTCATACAGTGGTTAGTGAAGCCAGCGAATATCAAAAGGAAATGGTAGACGGACTTGCGGAAAGAGCAAAGGCTATAAGGGATAAGAAAGTTGACCCAAAGGACGATAATATGCTTAATGTCACGAATGACGGCAGAAAATTAGCACTCGATCAGCGGCTTATGAACGATCTTCTGCCCGATGATGAAAACAGCAAGGTAAATAAGTGTATTCAAAATGTTTTTGATATTTGGGAGAGAACATCGGAGCTGCGGTCGGCACAAATGATATTTTGTGATATGTCCGTACCGAAAACAGACGGGAGTTTCTCAGTATATAACGATATTCGGGATAAACTGGTACAAAAAGGCATACCGCAAAATGAAATAGCGTTTATTCACGATTGCAAGACGGACGAGGAAAAGCAAAAAATGTTTATGAAAGTACGCAGCGGAGAAATAAGGGTACTGTTAGGCTCAACCAGTAAAATGGGAACAGGTGCAAACGCACAGAAAAAGCTGAT
>JAFUUG010000648.1 GCA_017483905.1 Bacillota bacterium | reverse complement strand
TTGCAAATCTCACTACCGTAGATTCACTCACTCCCGTTGTTTCTCCCAGTTTTGCCGCCGTCAGGTATACAGCCTCATCATAGTGATTTATGAGAAAATCCGCTATTCTTTTCTGTCCTTTGCTGAGAGTGGGATATTTGTTTTTCATGCTTTCGAGTAAATTTTCCATTTTTATTTCCTCTGTATAAAAGGGGCTGCCGCAAAACTGCAACTCAGCCCCCCATTTTTATTATTGATTATTTAAGGTGAAGATCTACAGAAACGGAATCTTTCTTGCTGCATCCGAATTTAAAGCTCGTTGCGCTTTCAGAAACGGTAAATGTCACTTCTTCGCTTGATGTAACGCCGATCATAGCCTTTAATTTGTGATGACCGTCTTTGAGAGATTCTACCATAGATGTACTTCCGCCTTTTTTGACAGTTTCGGAAAGTTTTTCCCCGTCAAGATATAAATCAAATGAATAGCTGTTAAGATTGTCCTTATCTTCACTGTCAATATTTATGGTACAGGATCTCTCCACTGCATTTGAATCATCTGCAAGTCCGAAATCTTTCTTCATTTCTTCACAGCCCGTAAATAACATTACCGATACAACACATAACAATAAAACTTTGATCATATTTTTCATTTTGATTTGCCTCCTGTTTTTATATCATCATCAATACTTATCATTCTCTCTGTTATGTCAAGGCAGCCCTCTGTCATCATTTTCTTAAAAAGTCTTTCTGCCTGCATATCATCATGACACATAAGCGATATATGGATCTTTGCAGCAAAACTGTAAAAATTCATCATGACCCCTGCAATTACGGGTGTCAGACATATATAATCGACATTAAGCATCATTTTTTCATGTTCTATCATATAAGCCAGTCTCATTTTTCCTACCACCTGTGCCTTTCAGCAAAATTCTGTGCATTTCAGTAAAATCATTTTATAATTTTAGTTTTTCGGCATATAAAATACTGTTTCCGCATTACTTGTTATTGCAGTCATAAGACTTTTCAGTGCATTTTTCGCAGCTTGTTCGGTATTATAATCGCCTATTGTTATCCCTCTGTCACCACAATTACAAACAGCACTTATCCGAAAGAGTCCGTATTGGTCTTTGCATATATATGCGCCATATAAATACTCACTGTTAATAAAACTCTTTTCATCATTACTGTAAATGATCATTCCATTATCCTCCGAATTAGCATAAAATTTCTGTTATGATATTTCGTCCGATATCTTCTTACAGATATTCTGCTTTTCTTCGTCCGATAATTCAATAGCATCGGCTTTTATCGTCACATTGTCACCGCTTTTTCTCGGTATAACGTGTATATGAAAATGACCGACGGTCTGACCCGCCGCTTCGCCGTTATTCTGGAGAATATTAACACCCTCTGCATTCATGCTTTTCTTTACCGCTTCTGCGATCTTTTTAGCAACTGCAAAAGCGTCGCTGACTGTTTCCCCGTCAAGTTCAAAGATGTTTGCACCATGTTTTTTCGGCAGCACAAGACAATGTCCCTCGTTAGCCGGTGCAGCATCGAGTATCACTCTGAACCTGTCATCTTCATACACCGTATTTGTCGGTATCTCTCCGTTTGCTATCTTGCAGAAAATACAATCACTCATCTTTTACACCTCCCCGAAATATTCCTTGTGCCATACAAGGAACATATATATTGTCCATATCTTACGGCTGAGATCTTCTTTACCCGCTCTGTGTCTTTCAAGATACTTAACAAGTATATCCGTATTGAAGAATTTCTCCGCCGCCTTGCCCGTAAAGGCTTCCTTTACCTTTTCAAAGTATTTGTCCTCTTTGAGCCATATTCTTATCGGCACAGGGAAACCAAGTTTCTTCTTGACAGCCACTTCATCGGGAAGATGATCTTTTGCCGCCATTCTGAAGCTGTATTTCGTAGCCTGCTTGTTCACCCTGTAATCCGACTGTATCCTGCTTGCCACTTTAAAAACCTCTTTGTCGAGGAAAGGAACTCTTACTTCAAGTGAATTAGCCATACTCATTTTATCTGCTTTAAGAAGTATATCTCCCACCATCCACAGATTAAGGTCGATAAACTGCATTTTTGTCACATCATCAAGCCCCTGCACCTTATCATAATATGGCTTTGTTATCTCCATAGTAGTATATTTTCCGATAGGATTTTTTAATACTTTTTCTCTCTCTTCCTTTGAAAACATTTTCGCATTGCCGATAAACCTTTCCTCTATCGGCATAGATGCCCTTATCAAAAGATTTTTTCCCTTGAATCTGAGCGGTATCGCCTTTGCGATCTTTCCCATCAATCTTCTTATCGGCATAGGAAGCACCGTCAGAAATGATATATCCATCGGTTCTCTGTATATGTTGTAACCGCCGAAGAACTCATCTGCACCCTCACCGGAAAGTGCCACCTTAACGTGCTTTGATGCAAGGTTGCTCACGAAATAAAGTGCAATTGCAGATGGATCTGCAAGCGGCTCGTCCATGTGATACTGAACCTTCGGTATCACATCCCAATATTCTTCCGTCGTTATAGTCTTGCTGTAGTTATCTATCTTTATTTTTTCTGATAAAGACTTCGCATATTCTATCTCGTTATATTTTTCATAGTCAAATCCCACCGTAAAAGTCTTATCTCCATTAAAGCAAGCCGCTACGTAGCTTGAATCCACACCGCTTGAAAGGAATGAACCGACTTCAACATCGCTGACCTTGTGCGCCTCAATAGAGTTTTGCAGCACCTTTTCCACTTTTTTGATAGTGTCCTGAAGTTTAGCCTGCTTTGGTTTGAATTCAGGCTGGAAATATCTCTCCGTCTTTACCTCACCGTTTTTGAATATAAGATAATGCGACGGCATCAGCTTATATACACCCTTAAAGAAACATTCTTCAAGCACCGAATACTGAAAAGAAAGATAATTTTCAAGTGCAAGAGGATTCACTTCTTTTTTGAAATCGGGGTGAACAAGAAAACTCTTTATCTCTGAGCCGAATATAAGATCGCCCTTTTCGCTTTTATAATAATAGAAAGGCTTTATCCCAAAGAAATCCCTTGCCGCAAAAACCTCGTCTTTTTTCTTGTCATATACCGCAAAAGCAAACATACCCCTTAATTTGTTGAGCATATCCTTACCGAGATCCTCATACAAATGCACAAGTACCTCTGTATCGGAATGAGTCTTGAATGTATGCCCGTTTTTAAGAAGTTCGTCCCTTAATTCCCTGTAGTTGTATATTTCTCCGTTAAATACAAGAACAACACTTCCGTCCTCATTATACATCGGCTGTGAACCGTCTGCAAGGTCGATTATACTGAGCCTTCTGAATCCGAGTGTCACCTTTTCATCCGAGAATGTACCCTCGCTGTCGGGTCCTCTGTGTATTATCTTGTCCATCATATTTTTTATAACTTTTTCTTTATCATCTATATTGCCGGTAAACCCGCAAAAACCGCACATTCAAGTTTTCCTCCCATAGTAAAACAATATCCTATTAAACTTTACCACAATTTTTCAAATAATTCAATATAAAACTTAAAGTTTTTTATATATTTTATGATCGCTCTGAAAATATCCCCCCTCCGCTTATACGCAGTAAACACACTTATAACTCGGAAATATCCGTTGACCTTTGGACTTTTTTTTGGTATGATATACTTAGAAACAAAAACAGGGAGAGATTTTTCCGAAAAGGAGTGCGATAACACTTGAAGAAAAAATCCATAGAAGATCTGACGATAGCCGATGATTTTATGTTCGGTGCCGTAATGAGCGATCCGAAACTGTGTAAGCCACTTCTTGAGTATATTTTAGACATTAAAATCAAACAAATAGAATATCCCGAATTGCAGAAAATAATTGACAAGAGATACGAATCAAAAGGTATCCGCCTTGATGTATATGTCGAAGATGATAAAAATGCGGTTTATAATATCGAAATTCAGACAACAAGCAATAAAAACCTGCCAAAGCGAATGAGATATTATCAGGGACTTATCGACCTGCATACCATAGACAAAGGCGAGGACTA
>JAFUUG010000647.1 GCA_017483905.1 Bacillota bacterium | reverse complement strand
GTTATACGGGCGCTTGAATATTACAAGAATACAGGTGAGAAAATTTCGGAGCATAATAAAAAAGAAAAAGAAAAGAGATCGCCTTATGACCTGTATTTTTTTGTGCTTGATATGAAAAGAGATAAACTGTATGAAAGAATAGAAAAAAGAATAGATATAATGATAGAAGACGGGCTTGTCAAAGAGGTCAGCACACTTCTTGAAAAGGGCTATAAGAGAGATTCCGTTGCGATGCAGGCACTGGGATATAAAGAGATAGCAGCCTATCTCTGCGGAGAAATGTCACTTGATAATGCTGTTGAAATATTAAAAAGAGATACCAGAAGATTTGCAAAAAGGCAGATAACATGGTTTAAGCATCAATGCGACGGAGAGATAATAAATGTCGATGAATATGACGATATAAAAAGTATAGCCGAATATATTGCAAATAAAGTAGGACAACAGTAAAAATTTGCTATGTATTTTTATTCAACCTTTGGAAATCCTTATAATATAGAGTAAAATTCTTGTTATAAGCTATTTTCGGAGGTTATTTTTATGGCATTGAACAAGGTAGAGATATGTGGTGTGAATACATCTAAACTTCCTATATTGAGCAACGAAGAAAAAAAGGAATTATTTGAAAAAATACAGCAGGGCGATGAAGAGGCAAAACAAAAATATATATACGGAAATCTGAGGCTTGTTTTAAGCGTGATACAGAAATTCGGCAGCAGAGGAGAATCGGACGATATTTTTCAGGTGGGTGTTATCGGGCTTATAAAGGCGATAAATAATTTTGATGTGACGCAGAATGTAAAATTTTCAACTTATGCCGTTCCGATGATAATAGGCGAAGTCAGACGCTATCTGAGGGACTATAATCCGATAAGGGTGAGCCGTTCGCTAAGAGATACGGCTTACAAAGCATTACAGGCAAAAGAAAGGCTTACGGCACTTCATCAAAAAGAACCGACACTTGAAGAGATCTCAAAAGAGATAGGTACATCTAAAGAGGAAATAACACAGGCTCTTGATGCTATACAAGATCCTGTATCTCTCTTTGAACCTGTATATCACGACGGAACGGATACTCTTTTTGTTATGGATCAGGTAAGCGACAGCAAAAATTCGGATGATATGTGGCTTGAAAATATCTCTCTGAATGAGGCTATAAGACGGCTTAATGACAGGGAAAAAAATATAATAAACCTGAGATTCTTTAACGGTAAAACGCAGATGGAAGTGGCGGAGGAGATAGGGATAAGTCAGGCGCAAGTCAGCAGACTTGAAAAAAGTGCGCTGAAAAATATAAGAAAATATATGTGAGCAGGTGAAGAAATGAAATACAGTCTAACAACGATACAGACGGATAAATTCCGTGCCGTTTCATCATCACTTATAATACGGACTCAAACAGATAAAAAAACAGCGACATACAATACACTTCTGACAATGGTGATGAGAAACTGCTGTAAAAAATATGATTCCGTAAAAAAACTCAATCAAAAACTTGAAGATACCTACGGTATGGTCTTTTATGCAGATGTGCTGAAAAAAGGTACACAGCATATAATACAATTCTATACGGAAGTTATCAACGGGCATTTTGACGATTGTATCGGTATTCTTTCGGATATTGTGTCAGAGCCGTATGTAAAAAATGATTCATTTGATGAAAAAATATTTGAAAATGAAAAGAAAGAGCTTACCAAGATCATTCGTTCAAGAAAAGATGATAAAAAGAATTATGCAAAAAACAGATGTTTTGAGGAGATATTTTCCGGCGGGTCTTTTGGAATATATCCAGATGGATATGAAGATATCTTATCGGAAATAACTCCGAAAGGTTTATTTTTATATTATAAAGCACTTATGCTTAAAACTTTTGATTTTTTTATAGTTGGAAATATCGAAGAAGAAACAGCTGATAATACGATAAAGAAGTATTTTAAAAATTATGAGCGGACTTGCTTTACTCCGGTAAATATTCCGGAGATCCGCAAACCCGAAAAAGAAAATAAGATCATCGAAAAAGATAAACTTACACAGTCGGTCGTTTGCTTGTCCTACAGAACAAAAGGGGATTATATTCCGCTGCTTATCGGTAATGAAATACTGGGAGGAGGCGGAAATTCACTGCTTTTTACAGATGTCAGGGAAAAAGCGGGACTATGCTATAATATAAGTTCGGCGGTATATCGGTTTTCTCATGTTCTTCTGATACAGACAGGAATAGATATTTCGAATCTGGCAGAAACTGTCGAAATGATAAAAAGATCTGTTGAAAAGATCGGAAGAGGAGAATTTGATGAGTGC
>JAFUUG010000646.1 GCA_017483905.1 Bacillota bacterium | reverse complement strand
AATCTTATAATACAGGGGCAAAAAAAGGAATATGACGATAATGCCAGCATAAAGGATATACTTGTAGCGGAAAAGGTGGAAACTCCGCAGTATGTGACAGTATCGGTAAATGATGAATTGTATGATGTAAAAGAATTTGATGATATAAAATTAAAAGACGGAGATAACATCGAGTTTCTTTATTTCATGGGAGGAGGTTCGAGATAAGTGGCATTTACGAATGAACAGCTCGAAAGATATTCAAGGCATATTATATTAAAGGAAATAGGTGTGAAGGGACAGAAGAAACTTCTTAATGCAAAGGTTCTTATAATCGGTGCAGGCGGTCTTGGTGCACCTGCGGCTATGTATCTTGCGGCGGCGGGAGTCGGTACGATAGGAATTGCCGATGCCGATGAGGTAGACCTTTCAAATCTTCAAAGACAGATAATACATTCGACAAATGATGTAGGTAAGGCAAAGGTACAGTCGGCAAAGGAAACCATGGAAAATATGAATCCCGATGTGAAAGTTAATACATATCGTATTTTTGTTGATTCGGAAACTATTGTGGATCTGATAAAAGATTATGATTTCATTATTGACGGAACTGATAATTTTCCGGCAAAATTCCTGATAAACGATGCTTGTGTAATGGCGAAAAAACCTTTCTCTCATGCGGGAATAATCAGATTCAAGGGGCAGCTTATGACTTATGTGCCGGAACAAGGTCCTTGCTATCGCTGTATATTCAAAGATCCACCTCCGAAAGATGCTGTTCCTACCTGCAAGCAGGCAGGCGTAATAGGTGCAATGGGCGGTGTTATAGGCAGTTTACAGGCGATGGAAGCTGTCAAGTATATAACGGGTGTCGGAGAACTCCTTACAGGAAGCCTGCTGACATTTGATGCACTTACTATGCAGTTCAGGAAGATAAAACTTCCTCAGAAAGTGCATGATTGTGCAGTATGTGGAGATAACCCTACGATAACGGAGATTATAGATTACGAACATCAGGAATGTGAGGAAGCTCAGCACGGAAAAAATTTATAACGGGGGAATGGGAATGAATTTTGAAACGGCATTGCTTCATGGCAATTTTGATACTGACGAAGAAACGGGAGCAACACTTACCCCTATATACCAATCAAGTGCTTTCGGTCATGAAAGTGCTGAAAAAATAGAAAAAATATTTCATAATCAGGCACCCGGATTTGCATATTCAAGGATAAGTAATCCAACGGTAAACTCTTTTGAAAGAAGGATAACTTTTCTTGAAAACGGAATATCTTCTGTTGCCGTATCTTCCGGAATGGCGGCAATAGCGGCGACATTTCTCAATATACTAAAATCGGGAGATGAGATAATATCAAAATCCTCGATATTCGGCGGAACGATAGATCTTTTCAGGGATCTTGAAAATTTGGGAATAAAGACTCACTATATAGAAGATATTACGGAAGAATCAATAAAGGAACTTGTAAATAAAAATACAAAGGCTGTATTTGCCGAAACTATCGGAAATCCGAAACTTGATGTAACGGATATAAAGTCGGCTGCAGAAATAATACATAGTTTTGATCTGCCGTTTATCCTCGATAATACCACAGCGACGCCTTATATAGTGAGAGGTATAGAGCTTGGTGCAGATATAATTATTAATTCATCATCGAAATATATAAACGGAAACAGCAATTCTGTAAGCGGAATAATAACGGACAGCGGAAATTATAAGTGGAACAGCGAAAAATATCCGACAATGAAAGAATATATCAAATTCGGAAAATTTTCATTTACAGCAAAGCTGAAAAATGATACATACAGAAATATAGGCTGTTGTCTTAGTCCCATGAATGCGTTTTTCAATACCCTTGGTCTTGAAACACTTGGACTGCGCATGGAAAAACACTGTAAAAATGCACAAAGACTTGCGGAAGTTATTGAACAAAAAAAAGGCGTAAAAGAAGTAAATTATCCTCTTCTTATAACAAGTCCGTATTATGATACGGCTAAAAAGCAGTTCGGGGAAAATGGCGGAGGAATTCTCACTATCCGTTTTTATACGAAAGAAAGAGCATTTGCTTTTATAAACAGGCTGAAATATGCGATAAACATAACAAATATCGGAGATACCAAAACTCTTGTCATACACCCTGCATCAACTATATATACTCATAACAGTGTGGAAGAAAAGGAAAAGGCGGGAGTTTATGATGATCTTATAAGAGTGAGTGTGGGAATAGAAGATATTCGTGATATTCTGGAAGATTTTGAACAGGCACTTGAATATATAAATAATGAGTATCCTGTGGAATGATATATATCGGTGCACTCGTGAACGAAAATATTTACGTTTATGAGTATAAAAATGATACTGTGAAAAAATTTTAAAAATTTTCATATTGTTTTTACAGGTAAAGTAGAATATAATTTTATTAAATCCTACTTAACATATATGAATAGTAAAAAAAGGAGATGTGATTATGAGTGATATAAAAAACAGTGCACTTGAACTTATAGGCAATACGCCTATTCTTAAAATAAGCAGATACAGTGAGAAAAAAGGCATAAAAGATGTAACTCTTCTTGGAAAACTTGAATATCTCAATCCTGCCGGTTCTGTAAAAGACAGAATTGCTCTTGCAATGATAGAAGATGCAGAAAAACAGGGTAAATTAAAGCCCGGTGCAACGATAATTGAGCCGACTTCCGGAAATACGGGAATAGGTCTTGCCGCTGTTGCTGCTGCAAAGGGATATAAGGCTATACTTACTCTTCCGGAAACAATGAGTGTAGAGAGGAGAAACCTATTGAAGGCTTACGGTGCACAGCTTTACCTTACAGAGGGTAAACTCGGAATGAAGGGTGCTATCGCAAAGGCAAATGAATTAAATGAAGAGATCGAAGATTCGGTAATACTCGGACAGTTTTCAAACCCAGCAAATCCTGCCGTTCATAAGGCAACTACAGGACCTGAGATATGGGAGCAGACGGGAGGAAAGGTAGATATATTCATAGCAGGCATAGGCACGGGCGGCACTATAACGGGTGTCGGTGAATATTTAAAAGAAAAGAATCCTGATGTAAAGATAGTCGCTGTTGAGCCATCCGCAAGTCCGGTACTTACAAAAGGTATTCCGGGAGCGCATAAGATACAGGGTATCGGTGCAGGATTCGTTCCGGAAGTCCTCAATACAAAGATATATGACGAGGTAATAGCGATAGATAATGATGATGCCTTTGCAGAGGGCAGGATTTTTGCATTAAGCGAGGGAATATTGGTTGGTATATCGGCAGGTGCGGCATTAAAGGCTGCTGAGATACTTACAAAGAGAGACGAAAACAAAGGTAAGAATATAGTTGTGCTGCTGCCTGATTCCGGCGACAGATATCTTTCTACAGCATTATTCGGTGGCAGTAATTAATTAACAGAGAGTGATGTAAATGAAACTTTCAAGAAAAACAGTTTATGCACTTATATTCCTTGTAGATATGGCAAAATACGAGGGAAGAAACATAACGATAAAAGAAGTTTCACAAAAAGAAAATATTTCTCTAAAATACCTTGAACAGATAGCCGGTATACTTTGTAAAGCTGGTCTTATAAAAAGCTGGAGAGGTCCGAACGGAGGTTATCATCTTACAAAAAGTTCCAAGGAATATACAATAGGTGAAATAATAAGACTTATGGACGGAAAAATAACATCGGATTATATAGAGAGTATAAATTCCCTCTCGATATTTTGGGAAGACCTTTGTGATACTATAAATGAATATCTTGATAATACTACAATATACGATCTTGTAGAAAATGAAAAGGCAATGGATGGAATATACGATTACAGTATCTGAAGAGAGGTGCTCTATGTATAAAACATTGATCATTACGGAAGATGATAAATTATTGAAAGAAATAAAAAAACTTGATATATGGGGAGATGAAACGGGATTTGAAATATCCTGTGAGGCTAAAGGTGCAACTGACATCATAAACGAAGCCGAAGAAAGGAACTTTGAACTTATAATATTGCAGATACCCAAGGAAAATGCACAAAATACCTTAAATATGATAAAAAAGAATCTCTGCCGCAACATTATTATTGTCGGAAATGAACTTTCGCTCGGTGATGCAAGGTTTTCGGTAATAAATAATGCAAGTGATTATTTCATAATTCCTTTTGATGAAGATGAATTTATCAAGACACTTGAGAGAATAAGGCTTGAAAAGCTTTCGTATACCGATAATATAAATATTTACGCTAATGAACTTGCTGCAAGCCTGAATGCACATAATGAAAACTTCGTAAGCCATGCAAATGATATTATAGATATATTGTATGAACAGATAAAGGACAATAATATTGCAGACAAGGCTGCAAAGATATTACTTGAAAAAACGACTGAAAAAGTTTTCGACAGTAATGAGTGGCTCGATCTGTATATAAATTCGGAGAATATATCCGAAAATAGGGGCGATATGAATACGAGAAGTCTTGTTATGACGGCATTTGAAAGGTTTTCTTCGGATTTCATGGAATTAAGTCCGAATGTACGAAACGACAGGATAATCAGTGTTATTCTGTATATTCTCAATAATCCCGAAAGTAATATAAAACAAAAGGAAATTTCCGAAAAATTCTATATGAACAGTTCTTATTTAAGCACGATATTTACGGCAAATACGGGACAGCGATTTATTGATTATATTACGAATGTGAAACTGAGAAGAGCAGCGTGGCTTTTGAGGAATACTGCACTGAAAATTGTTGATATTGCGGAAAAACTTGATTATAAGGACATGGGGTATTTTTCGAGGATATTCAAGAAGAAATACGGAGTACTGCCGTCAGATTACAGAGTTCCCGACAGTTATATATATTTTATTTAATGCAAATTTGAAAATATGGTGATGTAAAAATGAGTATTCTGGATCATATAGGAAATACACCTCTTATACGTCTTGATTTTTTAGTAAGAAAAAGGGGAGTAAAAATATACGCAAAAGCGGAATTTATGAATCCAAGCGGTTCTGTAAAAGACAGAGCCGCAAAGGAAATGTTTCTTGACGGGATAGAAAGAGATCTTCTTACGTCTGATAAGACAATAATAGATGCTACAAGCGGAAATACGGGGATCGCATTTGCAATGATGGGTGCGGCACTTGGATATAAGGTCAAACTATGTATACCTGCTAATGCCTGCATAGAGAGAAAGCGGCTTCTGAGAGCATATGGGGCGAGGATAATAGAAACAGAGCCGCTTGAAGGTATAGATGGGGCGATAATGACAGCAAAAAGCATAGCCGCCGCAGAACCCGAGAAATATTTCTATCCCGATCAATACAGCAACAGAGCAAATATTGATGCTCACTATAAGACAACGGCTGAGGAAATATGGTATCAGACAGAGGAAAAAATAACTCATTTCATTGCGGGAACGGGTACAACAGGTACATTTACGGGAACAAGCAGAAAACTGAAAGAATTGAATAAAAATGTAAAAACTGTGATTGTCCAGCCCGATTCACCGTTTCACGGTATTGAGGGATTCAAAAGTCTTGATGCGACACTTTGTCCGAAGATATTCGATCCTACGCTTGCAGATGAAAGAATAGATATAAGTACGGAAGCGGCTTATAAAATGTGTAAAAGGCTCGTTCGTGAGGCAGGACTGTTTGTGGGAGTAAGTGCCGGGGCAAATGTTGAGGCTGCACGGAAACTTGCGGAAAAGGCGGAAGATAATTCGGTTATCGTCACTATTCTCTGTGACAGCGGTACAAGATATTTTTCCGAGGAAATATGGGAGGAACTTAATTGATATATATAAGTGAAAACCTGTTGAAAGAAATCGAAAGTAATGCGGAAAGGAAATATCCGAATGAATGCTGCGGCATTATTTTCGGAAAAACAGAAAATGATATTAAAAATGCCATGTTTACTAAGGAAATAAATAATTCATTCGGAGAAGGCGAAGAATATCACAGATTTCTTATTAATGCCGAGGATATGATGAAGAGCGAACTTTATGCAAGGGAAAAGGGAATAGATATAGTTGGGTTTTATCATTCTCACCCCGATGCACAGGCTGTTCCTTCTGAATATGACAGAGTACACGCTATGCCGATATATTCTTATATTATAACATCGGTTATAAAAGGAAAAATCGGTAGAACAAAAAGCTATGAATTACATGACAATAAATTTATGGAAGAAGAAATAGATTTTATCTGAAAAGAGGAAAGAATGATGATAAATGTTTTGATACCGACAACACTTCGTTCGTTTACGGGACAAAATTCAGAACTGAAACTGGAGGGAAATACGGTCAGGGAAGTT
>JAFUUG010000645.1 GCA_017483905.1 Bacillota bacterium | reverse complement strand
TATTCAGCACTCTTTTCATAAGCCGGCGACCAAACTTTAAAGTCTCCTATTATGGGATTAAATGCAATCTTAATATTACGCGGTTTGTAATTCTTGTCTTTTATTTCTATGCCTTCCATAGCTGCAAGAAGTGCCGTAAGTCGCTGTTGTCCATCAATCACAAGATCATCAGGCGACTTATATACTTTATCATTTTCTCCAATATGCCCTGTCCGTTCATAATCTTCCGGAGATTCCCATAACATAATATATCCAATAGGAAAACCTTTAAACATAGAATCCAAAAGGTCACGCACTTTATTATCTTTCCATACAAACAGGCGCTGAAGATCCAGCAAACCAATTCTGCCATTTTTTACATCCGACAGCAAATCTCCTACCTTGCTCGGAATATTTGTATACAATTCCTTACCCATATATAATACCTTTCCTTCTGTAAAATCTTACGCTTCCATCACATTATCCGCCCACAATTCGCATTGGCTCATAACTGTTGTAACAGCGTCTTCCATACCCTCGGGTGGATATTTATGATCTTTCAGCAGTTTTCGTATCGTCATACGCATTTTTGCTCTTGCACTGTCACGTTTTTGCCAATCTATAGTCCTGTTTTTTCTCAATTTATCGGCAAGTTCTTTTGTTATGGCGATAAGTTCTTCGTTCTCGTAGAAATCCTTTATTGCCTGCGGTTTTGTGAGTGCATCATAGAAAGCAAGTTCATCGGCTGTCAGACCCATTTCATCGCCTGCGGCTTTTGCATCCCTTATCTGCTTTGCAAGGTTCAGCATTTCTTCAATGACTTCCTCATTGGTCAGCATACCGTTCAGATAACGATTCATTGCATTTTGCATTATCTCACTGAATTTTTGTGATTTAACAAGATTTGTACGCTTGTATATATGCACCTGTTCCGCAATAAGACGTTTTAAAAGTTCCACAGCAAGGTTCTTCTCTTTCATTCTTGAAATTTCTTCAAGAAATTTAGGGTCAAACAACGAAAAATCTTCTTCTTTGTCCGAGAAAAGATTTATAACGCCGTCGCTTTTTATACTTTGCTTCAGCAATTCATTTATTTTTGCATTAATTTCGGGCAAAGATAATTTTTTGCCGCCGCCCTGATTCATAATACGCATAAGCAATACACGCACAGCCTCAAAAAATGCCGCTTCTTCGCGTTCCTTTTGTTCAGCAATAGACGAACAGAGTGAAAGTGCCTGTTTTAACAGCAAAGCCTCTTTTGTATAGTTTTCTCTATCTTCTTTACGGTTTATATCCATAAGGAAGTTTACCGCGCCCGTTATCGTTCTTCCTGCGGTCAGTTCATTACCCGTAAAGAATGCCGAATAATCGTATTCGTGCAGTATATCGCGACAAACCGTCAATTTTTCTTGGAATTTCGGATAAGCTACACTTGCAATATCTGTATTTCCGTAATTTTTGCGGTCTCTTACGGTATAATCATTCATTGCCTGCTTTAAAGCCGTAGCAATACCGACATAATCAACCACAAGACCGCCCTCTTTATCGCCGAACACGCGATTTACCCTTGCAATAGCCTGCATAAGATTATAACCTGCCATTGGCTTATAAACATACATTGTCGCAAGTGACGGCACATCAAAACCCGTCAGCCACATATCAACAACAATAGCGATTTTCATGGGGCTGTTATTATCCTTGAATTTCTTTGCAAGTTCTTCTTTATGGCGTTTATTGCCTATGATAGAGTGCCATTCTTCGGGGTCTTTATTTGAAGATGTCATTACAACGCCTACTTTTTCTTCCCAACCTGGGCGAATTTCAAGTATGCGGTTATATATCTTCATAGCTATTGCCCTTGAATACGCAACAATCATAGCTTTGCCTGTAAGCAGACCTTCTCTGTAATTTTCGTAATGGTCAAGAATATCATCAATAAGTGATTTTATAGTATCTTCATGACCGAGAATAGCCTCCATTTGACCGAGTTCCCGCTTGCTTTTTTCTATAACATCGGCATCCGCATTAAGTGCCATTATGTCGTATTCTTCGTCGATCAGCTTCAAAGTCGATTCATCAAGTTTCAGCTTCATTACACGGCTCTCATAGTAAACGGGTCGTGTTGCGCCGTCCTCGACCGCCTGTGTCATATCGTATATATCAATATAATCGCCGAAAACCTCACGGGTGTTTCTGTCTTCGGTCGCAATAGGCGTACCCGTAAAACCGATATATGTAGCATTCGGGAGCGTATCTCGGATAATTCTTGCCGTGCCTATAACACGCTTGGCAACAAGTTCGCCGTTCTCGTTCTTGGTCATTTTTATTTTTTCGGTCAGACCATATTGCCCCCTGTGTGCTTCATCCGCCATAACAACAATATTTCTTCTCTCGGAAAGCGGCTCGCCCGATTCTTCAAACTTCTGCATCGTTGTAAAAATTATTCCGTTTGCCTTTCTTCCCTCAAGCAATGTTTTAAGATGCTCGCGGCTTTCTGCGTGTACAGGCTCCTGTCTTAAAAAGTCCTTGCACTTTGCAAACTGTGAATACAGCTGATCGTCAAGGTCGTTTCTGTCTGTAATTACAACAATAGTCGGGCTTTCAAGTTCAAATTGCAGAAGATGTGCATAGAAAACCATTGACAGCGACTTTCCGCTGCCCTGCGTATGCCAGAAAACACCGCCCTTACCGTCTGTAATCGTCGCACGTTTGGTCGATTCTATAGCCTTTCTTACAGCAAAATATTGATGATAGCCCGCAAGTATTTTAAACTGCTTTAAGCCCTCATTTGAAAAAAGCACAAAATTTTTGAGTATATCAAGCAACCGTTCCTTTTGAAAAATACCCTCAAAGAACGTATCAAATTGCGCATATTGAGTATTTTCATAACTGCCGTCTTTGGTTTTCCATTCCATATAACGGTCTTCGCCCGATGTAATAGTTCCCGCTCTGTTTTCCGATAAATCACTCATAACGCAGATCTCATTATAGATAAACATTGACGGAATATCGTGTGTGTAGTTTCTTATCTGCGTATACGCTTCGGAAGCATCGGTTTCCTCTCTTGACGGAGATTTCAGCTCCATAAGCACCACAGGCAGACCATTTATAAAAATCAATACATCGGGACGTTTTTCTTTGTTCTCAATAAAAGTCCATTGATTGGCAATAATAAAGGAGTTGTTGTCGGGATTGGCATAATCTATAAGATAACATAAAGCCGAACGCTCCGCACCGTTTTCCGTATAACGCACCTCAACGCCATTCTGGAGATAATCCGTAAAAACAGCATTTTTCTGTACAAGCTCGCCGTTTTCAAAATTGGTCAACTTGTACAGAGCATCTGATATGGCATCATCGGGGAGCATAGGATTCAAGCGATAAAGTGCCGCTGTAAGCTCGTCCATATACAAAGGTATTTTATAGTCACGCTCAATATCAGGACCATAGGCATAAGTGTAGCCCATTTCTTGGAATAATTGTAAATG
>JAFUUG010000644.1 GCA_017483905.1 Bacillota bacterium | reverse complement strand
CGATAATGTGGCAGGCTACAATGAAGTCGTTGACTTTGGTGATGCTCTCATCAAGAAACATAAGGATTTTGTTGCGGAGTTCTGTCGCTATAGAGGTGATATTTTGTCAAGTGACAGGGAAGTTGCGGCTTTTGCCTTTGCTATGGAAGAGTACCTTTGAAATAATTTGATATAATCAAATCTTGCCGTGCAAAATTTAAAATTTTATTATAATAAATAATGTATTGCAAATTGCTATACAAGATATTATAATAAATAAAAAATGAGTTTTGTGAGGGAAAAATGAAATACGATAATATTACAAAGGCAATTTTTATATCTCGACCAAATCGTTTTATAGCTAATGTGGAAATTGACGGCAGGGAAGAAACAGTTCATGTCAAGAATACGGGAAGGTGCAAAGAACTTTTAATTCCGGGAAGTATTGTTTATTTGACAAAATCGGATTCTGTCGGGAGAAAGACAAAATATGATCTTGTGGCGGCAGTAAAGAATAACGGAATGCTTATCAACATAGATAGTCAGGCTCCGAATAAGGTTATGAGGGAGTGGATCGACAAACAAGATTTTGATAAGGTCATATCCGAATACACTTACGGAGATTCTCGCATAGATTTTTATATGGAACGGGGAGACGAACATTACCTTGTAGAAGTAAAGGGATGCACCCTTGAAATTGATGGTATAGGTTATTTTCCCGATGCACCTACCGAAAGAGGAATTAGGCATATTAGGGAGCTTATAAAAGCGCATAGGGAAGGATACATATCTGTACTTGTATTTGTAGTGCAAATGGACGGAATAAATAAAGTAAAGCCGAATATTGCTACTCATTTCGAGTTTGCAAAAGCACTTGATGAAGCTAAAAATATTGGCGTTCAAATATACTCATTGCCTTGTCATATTGAGCCTGATAGTGTGACATATTCAGGGGAAATTGTCAAATTATAAATTATCCGCAAGAACCGCCCATTGTTTGTATATTATGAATTTTTTATTTAATGGGTGCCTCTAAAACATCCTTGTTTACTATGTTGTAAAAGAAGATGTCTGGGAGATGCGTATTATTGCGGTGTTACATGCATGACAGGACAGCAAAAAAACTTTTAAATACCAGCATATAAAATTTTACTATTTTAGGGTTTGAGTAGCTCATCAGATTATTCAAGGCTATTTCTAAATGACTATTATAAAATATGAATTGACATTCTCTATTCTTTTAGGGGATGTCTTTTTTTGTGCAAGAAAGGTGTGATTATATGGCTGAATATGCTATTGTGAATTTTGCCTCTGAACGGAAAAAGAGATATAACGTATCTTTGTGGCGGTCAGGATGTTGAGAGCCTTATAAACGAAATGAAGCAGATATTTGGCAGACTGCCCATAAAATCAAAATGGCTTACGATGGAGCAAATAGAATTAAAAAAGATGAAAAAGAATAAAAAAACTAATTAGACAAGGAGTCGGTAGAATGGGATACAGATCAAATGTAGGTATATGTTGTTTTAAAAAAGCATTCGAGAAATTCAAAGAGGCATACGAAAAGCATAATTATATGCCTGATAAGATCAAGGAAATTTCAAAGGGTGTTTATATCTTAACTTGGGAATGGACAAAGTGGTATGAAGAATTCGATAATGTTATAGCAATAAATGATGTGATGAGTGAACTAACGGAAGATGAATTTGACAGCAGGAAAGAATATGCTTTTAAATTTATCAGACTTGGCGAAGATGATGAGGATGTTGAAGTTGAGTCAAATAGAAGTGGAAGTGAAATCTTTGCATCTTTTTATTCGTATACGATGGTCAACTTTCCGGATGCAGAAGAAATTGCAAGAGATACTTCCTGCTGGGAAAAAGGCGTTATTTAATTCGGAGGTATAATGTTATGAAGAAATTTATTGAGAAATACGATGGTAAAACTATTGAAGATTGGGGCTGTATATGCTCTAAGGAATTTAAGGATATGACGAGCTCCTTCAAGCGTGCACTTAAAAGAACATTTCCGACAGCGAAACTTACGGGGTTTAAGGCTAATCACTACGATTTTTCGGGATTTGTAGAGCAGGACGGAAAATGTATATACATATCCTACAGTATGAAGCGTGGCGAACCGATGAATATGCGTGATAGCAGCTGCTGTGGAGGTGTTCTTGTGCGTACGGCAAGAGATGTAAAAGATTACATAGGCGGGCATAATAACTTTTGCTCATTTTACACGCTTAAAAGTTGTGTCGAAAGAGTAATGAACAGTAGATTTTAAACTGATTTTGAAATAAAATTCCGTATCATTATTGACTTTTATACAGATAGGCTGTATAATAAATGCGTGTAAATAGTGGTGGATCCACTAATAAACTTATTATACGAGGAGCAGGAAAAATGGCAAGAAAAACAAATTTATCTATTGAAGAACTTATAAGTGCAAAGGAACAGGAGATATCGAATCTCAGTGATCAATTAAAAAATGCCAAAGCAGAGCTTAAAGAACTTCAAGAAAAGAAAACGATAGAAGACAGCCGTAATGTAATGGAAGCCATCGCTGCAAGCGGAAAAAGTATTGAAGAAGTATTAGCAATGATAAATAATCAGTAACTTGTTTAAGGAGCCTCTTTTTTGTGTTGAAAAATCGAGGTTCCTTATTACTTTTAGGGCGTATTAAAATTTTATGTGATTTTTCGTAATATGTGCTGTGAAAAGTGTAGAGAGTGCATACGAGTATAAGGCATATAAGGATATAATTACAGAAAATACAAAATCTAAGATTGGGAAGTAACGGTATATGAGAAAAATAGAAAAAGATACTTTTTTATTGGAAAGAAGAAAATGTTTTGTTTATTTACAAAATAATCCTGAGTATATTTTAATTCAGCCGGTTGATGAAAATGATGCTGCAATGTTGGAAAATCAAGCAGAAATTATATCTTCAAAAACAACTTAAATGGAATGAAGGAAATCACTTTAAAGATTCTCATATTCGTTGTGCAAAGGGATTTTTATGGTGTCTAAATAATATACAAAGTTTTGACAATGGTATAAACGAGTGAGGTATTATT
>JAFUUG010000643.1 GCA_017483905.1 Bacillota bacterium | reverse complement strand
GATCGGTAACATTGCCCTCGCTGTCGGTCATTTTAGCCTTGAATGTAACGCTTTCCGACGGGAGTACGCCTGCGTTCTGTACTTTAACGTGAAGAACTGCATCGTCACCTATTGTTGGGTACTGCGGATCGCTGTAAACATCTGTAATATCAAGTGTACTTACAACGTGGTAGCTTGCGATAACAAGGTCGGAGTTAGGTGCTTCTTTTACACCGTCACCGTTATCCACCCACATAAAGCGTCTGTATGCACATACTGCGTTATCTGCATCAAGTGCGGTGAATGTCTGCTCGCTGAACATTTCATAGTTATTGTCGGGTACATCAAATTCCGTTGCTGCACCCCACATACCGGTGTAAATATAATTTGTTTCGCCCGTTTCCTCGTCCGTGTAGCTTTCGGACTTGTAGTGCGGGTCATAAGTACGCATATAAATACTGCGTTTTGCTATTGAAACTTCTTCATCATTAACAACTTCTATATTGCTGTCAAGCTGGTTCCATGTGAGGTAAAGTATGCCGTTAGGCTCGTAGCTTATGCGGAATGTCTGTGCCGCATCGCTGCCCTCCTGCACCACATTAAAGAACATATCGCCTGCGGTGTAGCCGTTGTTTGTCTGAACTATATCGCCGCCCAAAGTGCTGTCAAGGTCGGCATAAACGATATTTCCGTTTCTGTTCCAATAGATAAATATTTTTCCGTCATATTCCACTGTCTGCGGATTGCTGTCCTGAACGTCATTTGTTGTCAGCCTTATGGGTCCAACGGAAGAATTGTTGTTAATATCTATTACTGAAGCATAAATTTCCATATCGTCGCTTGTTTCGGAATTGCCGTCCGTATCGACTGTGTATGTGATATAAACTTTATCCATATAAGCGTTGGCTGTCATTTCGTTTACATTAAGTGTATCAACTGCCACAGGAACAAAACGCTGATTATCGAGTGAATCCTCGCCGTAATGTTCTTCATAAGCAAGATAGGTCAATTCATTTGACGAATATCCCACTTCGTTAAAATCGCTGTCATACATCTTGTAGCAAACTGTTCCGTAAGAATTGTTAAGGAAGCTGTTAAGTTCGCCCATTGTGCTGTAACCGAAATCTGCTCTTGAATCGTTGTAATCCGTTGCAAGATAAGCAATAAGGGTTCTGCCTGTCTTTTCGTCATAAGCTATTCGAGGCATAGAGTTTGAGAAGTTATCTTCTTTTGTAAGCTGCTTTTCTTCGCCCATATTGCCGTTTCCGTCAAATACTCTCACGCTCATATCCGAGCTGTTGAGATATTCGGGAACATCGGAAAGTGTATTTCCGAACTGCTTGTTAAGGTCGCTGTAAACAAGTATTACCTTGTCACCTGCCTGAACTGCGTTAAAGTCCATATCCGCTGTACCGTCATCATCGACCTTTACGGGCTGTCCCCATTTAGTGCCATCATAAAGTACATAGTAAACCGCCTGACAATCATAATCTGCTCTTGATGCGTCATCGCCCATGTAGAACATTATCTGCTTTTTGCCGCTTAAATGCAATAACTGCGGTTTCGGATGCTTTAATGTTTCTCTTACATCGTTTTCTGCATAAGCTGTTATCGGGCTGTCGCTTTCATCAGCCGCAAATGTTCTTATCGGTGTTTCAAGCGTGTTGCCGTGACCTCTCGCAACTCTGCCCATTGAACCGCTTATTGTTGTTTCATCATCAACGGACAATGTTTTGACGTAATTATCAAAATCAAGTTTGTTTGCCGCACCGCTGAAATCCAGCCACGAATTTTCGTGATAATTATCGGTATAGAACATACCCAGTTTCACCTTGGCTATAGCAAATGAAATAGGTATAAATCCTATATCTATATCCACATTAAGCGAGAACTCTACAGTACCTGCGCCGTCCGACCATGGCTGGTAAGCTATATCCATAACCATATTGCCGCTTACGCCGACCGAGAAAGCACCGCGCACGCCTACACCTGCACCAAGTGTAAGTCTTGGTTTTATAATTATAAGACCTGCGACATCCATACCGCCTTCTCTTAAAACATCGGTATCCATTTTTATGCCGTCCATACTTAATCTTGTATCAACGTCCGGATTAGGCACCATACCCAAAAGACCTTTGACCGTAATACCGCCTTTGAGCATTATATAGCACGGAACGGGACCGATAAATATCTGAAAATCTTTTTGGGCATTAACATTAACGCCGAAAATAGCATAGATCTGGTCGTAGTAATACTTTACCTCTCCGTCATCGGTATGCTCTTTTTTAAGACTTATGTAAAAACCGACATCAAGACCGACACTGTGAGATAACTTGCCGCCTTTTGCACCTACTTTTCCCATGCCGTCGGGCTTTTTCCAAGTGTTTTCACCCGACTGACCTGTTGCCTTTGGATTGCTGATTGTTATATTGGAGGACAAGGGGTCTATTGCAGCAGTCAGCCTTGCAACACGATCTATCGCAGTGCCGTTGATAAATACGCTGCTGCCGTCTTCCGTTGCCGCCTTTATCTCATTTTTGATGATCGTACCACTTAAAACAGCAATTTCAAACGGTTCACCGTTGCCCTCTGTGGTGGTCATTGTGCCTGTGCTTTCATCATACTCCCTTTTTGTCGGAGTCATAACATAATCGCCGCTGTCAAGTTCGGGGGTAACACTGCCTACAGTATCAAAACTTGCACCGCCAAGTTCATCCATTGCAGGCATTCCTACCTGTGTCGGCTGCGGAGGCTCCGTAAATATACAGCCCGATTCCACCTGTCCGACACCTCTGCCGTAACCGTCATAAGCTTCAATGGTAAGTCTGCCGCCGTCCTTTAAATATTCTTTTGCATTAAAGGTCGATTTGTAAACATAGCCGCCCTGCGGATCCATCTGCCATGATTTTACAAGGTCGCCCTTTACATTATAGATTCGCAGAATTACCTGTGATACATTGTAACCATCGGCAACATCAAGTGCCGCCGTAAGAGTTATGTTTTTATCCTCTACATAAACACCTTCTTTTGAACTTTCGTTGCAGTCAAACTCAAAACTTCTTACCCATATATTATCATTCTGATAAGGCAGGGCGAAGACTATCGTCTGATCTTTGCTGTCGCT
>JAFUUG010000642.1 GCA_017483905.1 Bacillota bacterium | reverse complement strand
TAGTAAGCGACATAAAAAATGTCGCTTACTATAACCCTCCGGGGGATGCACACGACTGCGTATAAGGTAGTTAGCCGCTTTGCGGCACGCAGTCGGTGCGAGTAAACGCCCAAAGTACAAGTACTTTTGTCGTTTACTATACAAATATATATCATAAAAAGGCTCAGTTACCGGAAAGTATCTTGTTATAGAGGTCGATATATTCCTGTGCGGATTTATCCCAGCTGAAACGGGTGGAAAATGCGTTTCTTACGACACATTCCCATTTGTCGCTGTAGTAGACTTTAAGTGCTTCATCTATTGCCCATCTCAAACCGCTTGATACATAGTCATGGAATGCAAAACCGTTTCCGAGACAGGTTTCGGGGTTAAAATGAGATACTGTATCAACAAGACCGCCTGTTGTACGGACGATAGGAACGGTACCGTAACTCATTGCAAAAAGCTGACCAAGACCACATGGCTCAAAGAGCGACGGCATAAGGAAGAAATCTGATGCGGCATATATCTTCTGCGCCCATGTATCGTCAAACATTATCATTGAACGGACTTTATCACGATATCTTGCTTCAAAATCTCTGAAAACTTTTTCGTAATGACCGTCACCTGTTCCGAGGACGATGAACTGAACATCCTGCTGTAAAAGTCCGTCAAGCATTTCGATTACGAGTTTTATGCCTTTCTGGTCGGCAAGACGTGAGATTATGCTGAAAAGAGGAACATCGTTCTGCGGAAGTGCAAGTTCTTCCTGTAAGCGGCGTTTGTTTTCTTTTTTGCCGCCGAGGTTATTTATATCGAAATTACAATATATCTTGCTGCTTGTGGCAGGATCGTTTGCAGAGTAGTCTATGCCGTTTACGATACCGGAGAGTACATCGCTGCGTTGTCTTAATACACCGTCAAGACCATAGCCGTATTCACCCGTCTGAATCTCATAAGCGTAGGTATTGCTTACGGTGCTTATTGCATCGGCATACATAAGCCCTGCTTTCATATATGATGTCTGATTGTTGAATTCAAGTTTATCGGCGGTAAAATAGCCGTCATTAAGTCCCATCATAGGCAGAGTATCACGGGAAAATGAACCCTGATACTGAAGATTATGTATTGTGAAAAGTGTCTTGATATTTGAAAAATAATGGAATTTTGAATAAATATCCTTTAAATACACACATACGGGTCCGCTTTGCCAGTCATTACAATGGATAATATCGGGGATAAATTCGATGGTATTTAAAAATTCAATTGCCGCCTTTGAGAAAAATGCAAAACGCTCATTGTCATCACCATAGCCGTAATATCCGTCACGATTGAAATAATGATCGTTCTCTATCATATATGTAGGAACATCGCCTGCAATGGAATATACGGAGGCAGACGGTGTACGCCAGCCGAGAGTGATAACAAAAGAATCTATAAATTGTGCTGTATCAAGAAATTTTTCTTTTATATTCTTATATTTCGGGAAAACAACTCTTACATCGACACCTGCCGACTGCAATGCTTTG
>JAFUUG010000641.1 GCA_017483905.1 Bacillota bacterium | reverse complement strand
GTCTATGGGTGCATTCTTGCTTTCTTCCGGAACAAAAGGTAAAAGAATGGCACTTCCACACTCAAGAGTCTTGATTCATCAACCTCTCGGTGGTGCTCAAGGTCAGGCTACAGACATTGAAATTCAGGCTGCAGAAATTATAAGAATCAAGAAATCATTAAATGAAATTCTTGCTTCAAATACAGGCCAGTCAATAAAGAAAATTGAAAAAGATACTGATAGAGATTATATCATGACTCCGCAAGAAGCTTTGGAATATGGTATGATTGATAAAGTTATTTCTCGTGATGAGATTAAGTAAGATACATAATTGGAGATTATAATGCCTAAGCATGACGATGACAAATTAAAATGCTCATTTTGTGGCAAAACTCAGGAACAGGTAAAAAAACTGATTGCCGGTCCTGAGGTGTATATATGTGATGAATGCGTAGAACTTTGTAATGAGATTTTGGATGAAGAATTCTTTGAAGCAAAGAATAAAGAGGGCGAAGATTCTTCTATTGAGTCTTCAAAGGATGAAAAAAGAATACCAAAGCCTCATGAAATCAAGGCTTATCTTGATCAATATATTGTAGGTCAGGACGAGGCTAAAAAAGTTCTTGCTGTTTCTGTATATAACCATTACAAACGTCTAAAACATAATACAGATACTGATAAAGACGGTGTGGAAATTCAAAAATCCAATATTCTTCTTGTCGGACCTACAGGTTCAGGTAAGACATTGCTTGCTCAGACATTGGCGAAAATGCTTGATGTGCCTTTTGCTGTTGCAGATGCAACTACATTGACCGAGGCAGGTTATGTCGGAGATGATGTGGAAAATATATTGCTGCGCTTGTATCAAAATGCGGAGTTTGATTCATCAAAAGCCGAACGAGGTATTATATATATTGATGAAATCGATAAAATTTCCAGAAAATCCGAAAGCACTTCGATTACCCGAGATGTTTCAGGAGAAGGTGTTCAACAGGCTCTTTTAAAAATGATTGAGGGTACTATTGCGCATGTCCCGCCTCAAGGTGGAAGAAAACACCCTCATCAAGAATTCATCGAGATAAATACAAAGAATATCTTATTTATTTGCGGCGGTGCATTCGTAGGTTTGGAAAAAATTGTCGATGCAAGAGCAGGTGTAGGAAATTCTGTCGGTTTTGGAACTGCATCGTTATCTCAGGCAGAAAAAGATGCAAATGCATTGAAGCTTTTGAAAAAATTACAGCCTGAAGATTTATTAAAATTTGGTTTAATACCTGAATTTATTGGTCGTATTCCTGTTTATGCGGTTTTGGATCAATTAAATGAAAAGACATTGAAAATGATTTTGACAGAACCTAAAGATGCAATTTTAAAACAATACAAAGCATTATTAAAAATGGATAATGTTGATCTTGAGTTCGAGCCTGAGGCAATAGATTTAATTGCAAAAGAGGCAATCAAACGTAAGACAGGAGCTCGTGCGCTAAGATCTATTGTTGAAGAAATAATGCTTGATGTTATGTATGATGTTCCGACCAAGGAAGATATTACAAATTTTGTTGTTACAGCCGATATGGTTAAAAATCGTAAAAATGCAGAAGTTGTGAAACTTCCTACAAATAAAGAAGAAGGAATAAGCGCTTAATACTCGTTATTGTATTTATATATAGAAAAATATACCTTTAAAAAGGTATATTTTTTTTAGTAAAGTTTTATTGCAAATACCTGTTTTTTGTGGCAAAATGTTCAGTAGGGGGTATTTTTGCAGTGGGAGAATCAAAGACTTTAATTTTAATTGATGGTCATGCTCTTGCTTTCAGAGAGTATTTTGCGTTGGAACGTACCGGAATGAGTACCTCTGACGGTACTCCGACCTGGGCTGTTTACGGTTTTTTTAAAGCTATATTTGATTTGTTAAAAAATAAAGATTTGTGTGCGGATGCTATCGGGGTTGCTTTTGATGTTTCACATCAGACTTTTAGAACCGAAAAATATGTGGAATACAAAGCCAATCGTGAAGCTATGCCTGACCCTATGCGAATTCAGATGGGATTAATATATGAGGGGTTAAAAGCCTTTAGTATTCCTATTTATACAAAAGAAGGATTCGAGGCTGATGATGTTATTGGTAC
>JAFUUG010000640.1 GCA_017483905.1 Bacillota bacterium | reverse complement strand
TTGTCTGTGACAAAAGGCAAGTGCGATGACAGCATAAATTTGGATAATGATACTTACAGACAACCTGTCCGCCGATGAAGAACGGGGGAGGCTGAAATGCCTATGAGTTTCGGTGTAGAGAAATTTTTAAGGGAGGAGAATTATATGACAAGTATAGAACTTTTAAAGATGAGAAATATGCGGCTTGAAGAAATAAACAAAGATGAAGTTATAAATATCGGCGGCTTTAAAGTTGATACTACCAAACCTGTTGAAAGAAGGATTTTCACTGTACTTTCACGAAATATCAATCCTTATTTCAGAAAAACAACCGATGGCTGTGTGGTTAAGATAGGCTTTTCAAATAACGGAAGAACATTTCGAGATAATTTTTTAGGTATTTTTTCATAAAAGGTATAGACAAAGAAAAAAGTTTGTGTTAAGATAATTGCAGGACAATTCTAAAATCAATTCAATACACTCTTTTCTTTGTGGTTTATACCTTGAAATATAAACGCAAAGGAGAGATAATCAATGAAATTATCTAATCAAACTTTTAAAGCGGCAGCTTATTTGAGGTTATCAAAAGAAGATGCCGACATTCAGAAATCGGAAAGTGACAGTATTTCCAATCAAAAGGCACTTATCCGCAACTTTGTTAAGGACAATCCCGATCTTGAAATTGCAAATTTTTATGTTGATGACGGCTTTACGGGCTTGCTTTTTGACCGACCTGCATTTCAGCAGATGTTATCGGATGTAACGGAAGGCAAGATAAACTGTGTTATCGTAAAAGATTTAAGCCGTTTTGGTCGTGAATACATAAATGCAGGAAAGTATATGCAGCAGTTTTTTCCTGCAATGGGTGTGCGTTTTATTGCGATAAACGATGCGATAGACACATATAAAAACAACGATCATACGCAGGCAATAATGCTCTCGGTCAAAAATCTTATGAACGATAATTACAGCCGTGATACAAGCATTAAAGTGCGCTCTGTGTTGGAGATAAAAAGACAGAACGGTGATTTTGTCACAAACTTCTGTGCTTACGGTTACAGAAAATGTGCCGATAACCACAACAAAATAGAACCCGATGAATTTTCGGGCAAGGTGGTACAGGATATTTTCAAGTGGATAGTAGAAGGTTTCAGCTTATACAAGATTGCTGAAAAACTCAACGATATGGGTATAAAAACACCTATGGATTATCGTCTTGAAAACGGCGAAAGATTTTATACGAATTTCAAGAAAAATGAAACTTCCGTATGGTCGCATAACATTGTAAAGCGTATTGCCGAAAATCCCGTTTACATAGGTACACTCATACAAGGCAGGACTACAACGCCAAATTACAAGCTGAAAAAGAATGTTGTCAAAAAAGATATGGAAGAATGGGCAATTATCGAAAATAATCACGAACCTTTGGTTGATGAAAGAACATTTTATATCGTGCAAAGGCTTTTGAGTTTGGATATGCGCACTTCTCCAAAGCAGGATAAGCTATATACTTTTTCGGGCTTGGTATTCTGTGCAGACTGCGGCGCACCTATGATAAGAAAGACCGTACCGGGCAAAGAAAAAAGCTACACCTATTATGTATGCTCCGAAAACAAGAAAAACAAAACTTGTTCCTCGCATAGAATTAGCGAAAACATCCTTGAAAAGCGTGTTACGGAGGCATTAAGAGATTTTATTGACGAACTTATTATCGCCGATGAAGTCATAAATAAAGCCGATAACAGCGCATTTAACAGGATAGACCTTAAAAAGATGCAGGAACGCATAAACAAAAACCTCTCGGAAATTGAAAAAATAAATTCCGATATTGCCGAACTCTACTCCGATTATAAAGACGGTATGTTTACACAAAAAGACTTTCTTATAAT
>JAFUUG010000639.1 GCA_017483905.1 Bacillota bacterium | reverse complement strand
CAGCCGTTGTATCGGCAAATTCGTTTGTAAGTTCCTGATCGGGCGTTTTCCATTCCCAACCGCTTGGGAGTGAGGTATCGTCCGAAACCTTTGTTTTGTCTGCGGTCAATGTACGTTCTTCATTTGTATAGGGTGTACCCTGCGCCTTAACTGCGCTTATATTGGTGCCGAGGTTTGTCACGACCCCTAAATCAAGCCCTATATCCTCTGTGGGAGATTTTGCAAAAGCCGTATTTGCCCAAACCATAGATACGGCAAGGGCAAGGCTTAAAATTCTTCTTTTCATTGTCCTGCCTCCTTATCTTTGGTCTGTGCCGTAAATGTAAGCACATCGGAATATTCGCCCGCAGGGGCGGCGTTCCAATCGTCCTGTGTTACATAAACGCCTATTTCTTTTGCCGTGTCAAAATCATCTTTGTCAAATGTGAATTTGTCCACTTTTTCCGTCTCCGATTTTTGCACGGAGTATGCGATAGACTTTGTGTTATCGTCTTTTTCTACCAATTTAAAATCGTTTTGGGAATTGACGGAAACTTCCACATAAGCCTTTTTTGATACCGTACCCGAAACTTTAAGACCGTCCGCAAGTGCGGTATATCCAAAAGAGGATATATCCGTATTTGCGGGGATAGTCATTGTATATTCGTTCGGAGTATCTTCGACTGTAAGTGTAAGTTTCATATCGTCAGCCGATGCAAAGTTTACCGCACCCAATAAGCAGGAAAAAGCAAGGCAAAGCATTACCGCAGGTTTCATATATTTACTTTTCATAAGATATAAAACCGCCTTTCGTTTACTTCACTTCAATATCAACCTTTATTTCCGCTCCGTTGAATTGGTGTTGGTCTTTCAGGGAGAAACAATCGTATTTAAGCAATACGCCCTTGTACTCGCCCGCATCAAGGGGTCTGTCAAGTTCTATCTCCTCAAAAGCCATACCCGGTTCAAGCAGGTCGCTTGTCCATATGACCTCGCCGTCAAGCACAAGGCTCATTTTGAAGTAACAAGTATTTTCCTTTGGGTTGTATAATTTTACTGTTTGTTTCGTCTGCCCCGCCTTGAAATCAAGTTTTTCATAGCCCGGTACGGCTATATTGGGGCTTTCTTCAATATCGCTGTAATCTCGGTCTTCGGCGTATTGTGTGGCGTTGCCTGCAATTCTTGTCTTGCCCTCGTCCTTGTTCCTGTTTGAAACGAACGAGCCGACATAAAATCCGACAACCATAACCACCGCCAAAATACCGATATTGGCAATAGTTTTTATTATTTTTTTCTTGTCCATAGTTTCTTTTTCCTACGGTATTTTTTTGTTTCGCTTATAAATCATTTTAATTGTTTATATCTGCCATAGACAGTTTTTTATGCCGTTATAGCCTAAAAACATAACAACCACCGTTGTCGAAGGTAGAAAAGCCGCAAGAATATTTTGTTTTCAATTCATAGGCTTACAACCTTTCTGTATCTCGCCCCACCGAACAACCATTACTGTCGCACAGCTGAAGTATAGATAATTTTGCTTGTTTTCCGTTTCATATTATTGAGCTAT
>JAFUUG010000638.1 GCA_017483905.1 Bacillota bacterium | reverse complement strand
GACTTGGAAAAACTACCCTTGCAAATATTATCGCAAATGAAATGGGAGTCGGGATAAAAACGACTACGGGTCCTGCGATAGAGAGAGCAGGCGACATGGCGGCTATTCTAAATAATTTGCAGGAGGGGGACGTGCTTTTCATAGATGAGATACACAGACTGAACAGAATGATAGAAGAAGTGCTTTATCCGGCTATGGAGGATTATGTGCTTGATATAATGATAGGAAAAGGTGCTGCGGCAAAGAGCATAAGGATAGAATTGCCGAAATTTACGCTAATCGGGGCGACTACAAGGATAGGTTTGCTTACAAATCCGCTGCGTGACAGGTTTGGCGTGATAAACAAGCTTGAATTATATGACGAGAATGAACTGAAAGAGATAGTGAAAAGGTCGGCTGAGGTGATAGGGGTTGAGATAAGCGATAAAGGAGCGGCAGAGATAGCAAGGAGATCAAGGGGAACTCCGAGAATAGCAAACAGATTCCTCAAAAGAGTGCGTGACTTTGCACAGGTCAAATATGACGGGAAGATAACAGACGAGGTGGCAGGAGAAACTCTCGATATACTTGAAATAGATAAGAACGGTCTTGACAATACGGACAGAAAGATAATGACGATGATGATAGAGAAATTCGGCGGTGGGCCTGTGGGGGTCGATACATTGGCAACGGCTGTCGGTGAAGAGGGGGAAACGATAGAAGAAGTGTACGAACCTTATCTTATACAGCTTGGGTTTATAAACAGGACAAACAGGGGAAGAGTCGTCACAAATGAGGGATATAGGTATTTTGGGGCGGAACGGAAGAATAATGAACTGAAAGGATAAAAAATGGAAAAGAAATTTGCACAAAAGCCGCTTGGGATATTGATAATGGCTCTTATCTCAACGGCTTTATGGGGAAGTGCCATACCCGTGATAAAAATAGGGTACGGATTATTTGATATCGCAAGTGATGATGTTGCGACGAAAATGCTCTTTGCCGGGGTGCGATTCACTCTTGCGGGGTTGTTTGTGATAATTGCCGTTTCGCTTATGCAGAAAAAATTTGTTCATCCCACAAAAGACAATTACAAATACGCTATGTATATGGGGGCTGTGCAGACGGGACTTGAATATATCTTCTTTTATATAAGTCTTACATATCTGAGCGGTGTAAAGGGTACGATAATAAATTCCATAGGAAATTTCTTTGCGGTACTGCTTGCACATTTCTTCTTCAGCAATGATAAGCTGAATGTAAGAAAAGTCGTGGGCTGTCTGCTCGGTTTTATAGGAGTTGTGATATGCAATATAGGCGGAGAGGGTCTTGACCTGTCATTTAATATAATGGGAGAGGGATTCATGCTTGCGGCGGCGATGTGCTTTGCGGTAGGAAGTGTTATGACAAAGCTTTATTCAAAGTATATCGAGCCTACGGTGCTGACGGGGTATCAACTGCTTTTCGGAGGGCTGATACTTCTGACGATCGGTATTGTAACGGGCGGAAAACTTGAATTTCATTCGCTCAAGGCTGTCTGGCTGCTTATTTATCTTGCTTCCCTTTCTTCTGTAGCTTTTGCGGTGTGGTCTGTACTGCTTAAATACAATCCTGTTGCGAAAATATCAATATACTGCTTTCTGAATCCGCTTTTCGGGATATTATTTGCGCTCATACTGTTAGAGGGAGAAGTATTTAATTATTTGTCGCTTATATCGCTTGTGCTTGTGTGCATGGGAATATATATTGTAAACTACACAAAAAGTGATAAGGAGGAGAAAAAATGAAAAAAGAAACATTTAGCTTTAACGAGATACCCAATAGTGTAGAAATGCTTAAAGCCTTGCCCGAGGCTGAACTTACTTCGCCTTTTGCGGTGGCTGCGCTTTCTGTACTTGTACTTTGCAACTATGAAAACGACAGGGATAAGACGATCGAAATGCTTAATTTTTTAAAAGGTCCTCAGCCGCTTTCAAATTACGAGATGCAGTTTATAAGGGATAGGCTTGCAGGAAAAGGCTATAAGACGTATTCATTTTTTGACGGCTCATCACCTCAGAACAATTATACCCCGAATAAGCCGTATACAATAACGACTTTCGATAATCCTTACTCTTATGATACACAGGGATATGCAAAGATATATATGCGTTCATCGGGGGCAGACAGCGAGAGATATGTGAGTTTAAGGCAAAAAGGGGATAAATGGTATGTGTGGGAGATATTTTATCTTTCGGATATAAGAACTCCTGCGGAAAATGACCCATGGGCATAAGCAGAGATATAAAAATGTGAAAAATTTATTGACTTGTAAATCAAAAAATGCTATAATCATATTACAAAAAAGGAACACTGCCTCATGATAGGACGGTGTGACCCTCAAAATAAGTTAGTTAAAACAACCGCTTACTTTTTGGCTGAAGGGCGGTTGTTTTTATGTTCATTATCACGCTTACCAAGTTTATAACCCAGGTCAAAGCATGCCAAACACAGGCACACAAGACCTATAAGTCCTTCCATTGTCAGCATAACAAACATTCCCCCTTTCCGTTGGATTGGTATATATTCACCTCTCTTTCGGATCGGGGTCACACCGTCCCGGTACATCAGTGCAATTTTTTAACACATCAGTTTTTACCGCTTTCTCGATCAGCAATGTTCCAAAAATCATTTTATCATAAATTAAACGAGTAGTCTATAAAAATAATATTTCCGTTTTATTACATTTTTTATATTATTGCCGTTGACTGTTTCTTCTGTTCAAATTTTTTAAAAAGCCCGCAGATGTCGGCAGAGTAATAAAAAACAGCTCCTTGTGATATAAATTACACTATACCTTACGAGAAAATTGTGATATAATTATAAATAACAAATCATTGTGAAATTTCAGAAAGGACTGATGAGATGAATAGGAGCGCATTGAAACGAATCGGAACGATCATTATAGCGGCAGTCGTAAACCTGTTTCGGAGAATGAGGAAAAACGACATCAGGGCGGTTTGCGCATCATTATTTGCGGTAGCGGCGGCAATGCTGATGTGTACGGCTGTATTTGCACAGGGAAGCGGAACGAAAGACGACCCTTATATTGTAAAAGATGAAGCAGGCTTTGTATATTACTGTCAACAGGGCGGCTATGTCAAGGTCGAGGCGGAAGAGCTGAATATAGACAGCACTCAGATAAATATCATAAAAGACCTTGACCTTGATATGGGAAATTGTGTCTGCACAATGGATAATGGGATTTTTAATCGGAGGATATTTATAAATCAAGCCAATGTTACTATCTCGTCAGAGAAATATGGCGGTATCTGCCTTACAGGCTCCGATGATATTTTGTTTTATGTAAACTTAGGCAGTCTTACCCTGAACGGCGGTATATATACAAACGCAGCCAAAAGAACTATTGTAGGGGCAAATTCAACGATCACGCTCAATGGCACAGGTGCATTGGCAAGAAGCGGTGAACTTGATTCTGATGTAGGCATAGGCGTAGATGATATTAATATCAGCGGAGGAAAACTTACAGTAAATAACGGATGGATTCATCCTTATGTAAATTATATGGCAGGACATCCGGCGTTCAACAGTTATCCCGTTGTAATAGAAAATGCCGGTTTTGAATTTAACGGCAGTGGGATCTCGGATATTAAGATCACGGAAAATACAGCGGCGGAAAATATAATTTTGCGCAGCGGAAGTTTTGAACATATTTTAGTCGAATCTTCCGATTACAATATTTCCGATCTGCTTGACAAAGACAGTTATATTGCAAAGTACGGTGAAGATCGGTCACTCGAAAAAATAAATGCCGATGTTAAGGAATTGACAGGCGATATAAGTAATAATTATATAATAATATCTCCGATGAAAGTTTCCGATGCAGATGTAAGCATAACACCGCCTAAAGCAGGGGAAATGCCCGATATGGCAGCTGTTATAAATACGGACGGCGTGACACTTTATGAAACCGAGCCTGTAACATGGTATAAAGACGGAGCCATTATGAAAGATAGCGATGTATTTGAAGCCGGTCACAGATACGGTCTTTCGGTATGGCTGCAAGCACAGGACGGCTACCGTTTTGCGACAGATGAAAGTTTATCTCCCGAGGTGGCAGGCAGCCTTAACGGTGAGGCGGCTGTAATAAATATGGCATATGAACAGGAAGCCGATAAAGTGATAGAATTATCATACGATTTCGGTACGCTGCAAAAAAATATCCTTACAGATGCCGAAATAACGATCAATGCACCGCAGGCAGGCAATACACCCGATTTTTCTCCCGAGATAACGCAGGGGTGCGTATTTAAAACACCAAGTACGGCACTTGGCAACAGCTATTGGTATAATGGAATAAGATGGTTTGACGAAAGCGAAAGTGTGTATATGAAACCGGAGGATAAATTTGTCAAAGGTCATGATTATACATTGCAGCTTAATTTTAAAGCCGATGACTTTACAGCGTTTAATATTAAAAATGCAGCTATAAACGGACATAGCGTTGATGTTTACGGAAGCAGTGAAATAAGAATAGAATATACATTCAAAGAAGGACTTATGGGAGATGTGGACAAAAACGGCTTTGTTGATGAAGCTGATGCGGCAGTTCTTATGAAATATATAACGGGGATCGAGCCGGTTCTGTCGGAATTGCAGCTTGAAGCCGCAAAGGTGACAGACAACGAAAAGGATAAGCCCGATATGCTCGATGTCATAGCGATACTTAAAATCGTGGAAAACTCCTTATAATATGCGCCTGAAAATAAATATGGTGTGAAAGATCGATTTTTTTACACCATATTTTATAGTAAACGACAAAAGTACTTGTACTTTTGTCGTTTACTCGCACCGACTGCGTGCCGCAAAGCGGCTATATTCCTTATACGCAGTCGTGTGCATCCCCCGGAGGTTTATAGTAAACGACATTTTTTAATGTCGTTTACTATAAACTTATAAGAAATATAAATGTAATTACAATGGTTACTTTTTTATTTTTAATATCATTGCGGTATCATTAGCCGTAATAAATCCGTCGTTATCAATATCCGCAAGCGTTTCGGACAGATCGTTCATTTCCGTTTTATCATCGGTAACGAACGACAATGCTTTCTTTGCATCTTCCTTTGTTACCGTTCCGTCAAGATCGACATCTCCGAAGAAAAATATCTCTTTTTCGCCGTTTATCCTTACGACATAACTCTTGTTCCTGTCATACCAGTTCCCGACGGGTATATCCGTAAAGTAAGCATTGCCCTGCGTGGTTTTTACATCCAAATAATCAATGTATACTATGGAATCATCATCATATAGATTCTTGCCGTCTGATATTTCATTTATCATAATAAGCATATCGGTTGGATCGGTAATATATATCCGAACCGTATCGCCCGTATATCTGCATTCTTTCACATCTGCATAAACAGCCGATGAAAAAAGCACCGACATCGCAAATACGGTAAATAAAAATTTTTTCATATAATTTTCACCTTTAATATCAGTCTATCTTTCTTATGAGGTTTATCATTTCTATAGCGGATAAGGCACAGTCATATCCCTTGTTGCCCGATTTTGTACCGGCTCTTTCTATTGCCTGCTCGATATTATCGGTAGTGAGTATACCGAATAATACAGGTATTCCGCTGTCAAGACCTACAGCTGCTATACCTTTTGAAACTTCGGCGCATACATAGTCATAATGAGAAGTTGCTCCTCTTATCACCGCACCAAGGCATATTACCGCATCGTATTTTCCGCTTTTTGCAAGTTTTTCCGCAATGAGCGGTATCTCAAATGCACCCGGCACCCATGCAAGGTCGATATTATCTCCATCAACTCCATGGCGGATAAGTCCGTCCTCACAGCCGCCTATAAGTTTTGATGTTATGAATTCGTTGAATCTTCCCGCAACTATGGCTATCTTTACATTCTCCGCAACTAATTTTCCTTCCAGAACATTCATTTTAATATACCTCCGTATCAATATGTATTAAGTATATGACCCATTTTTTCTTTCTTTGTTTCCATATAGAATTCACATTCTTTTTTGTGCTGTGTTTCTATCGGCACTCTTTCATCTATTTCAAGACCGTAGTCTTCAAGACCATTTATCTTATCGGGATTATTAGTCATAAGTCTTAATTTTTCAACTCCGAGATCTCTCAGTATTTGCGCTCCCACCGTGTAATCTCTCATATCCGGCGGAAATCCCAGTGCAATACTGGCTTCTACCGTATCCATTCCCTTATCTTGCAGTGCATAAGCCTTTAATTTGTTTATAAGACCGATACCTCTTCCCTCCTGACGAAGATAAACAAGTACTCCTCTTCCCTCTTGTGCTATTTTCTTCATAGCGCAGTCATACTGATCTCCACAGTCACATTTTGACGAGCCGAGTGCATCGCCTGTAAGACATTCGCTGTGAACTCTCACAAGAACAGGTTTTCCGTCCGATACATCTCCCATTACAAGCGCAACATGATGTTCGCCGTTCGTCTTATTCTGAAAACCGTGTATAAGGAAATTTCCGTATTTAGTCGGAAGTTTTGCCGTTACGACTCTTTCCACTATTTTTGTATTCTTCTTTTTATATTCCTGCAAAGCCTTTATCGTAATGAATTTAAGGGAATGTTTTTCCGCAAATTCCATAAGCTCGCCCGAGCGCATCATTGTACCGTCTTCACGCATTATCTCACAGCAAAGACCTATCTCTTTAAGTCCCGCAAGCTTCATTATATCTACCGTTGCCTCCGTATGACCGTTTCTTTCATCTATTCCGCCCTCTTTTGCTTCAAGCGGGAACATATGCCCCGGTCGCCTGAAATCTTCGGGCTTTGCATCATCTTCACAGCATTTCATCGCCGTTAATGAACGCTCAACGGCAGATATTCCCGTTGTCGTGTCCACATGGTCAATAGATACCGTAAATGCAGTGCAGTGGTTATCCGTATTTTCCGATACCATCTGTTCAAGACCGAGCTTTTTCGTATAAGCCTTGCTCATCGGCATACATATAAGCCCCTTTGCGTAAGTTGCCATAAAGTTTACATTTTCCGTCGTCGCAAATTGTGCCGCACAGATAAGGTCGCCCTCGTTTTCTCTCTCTTCGTTATCCGTAACGATTATTATTTTTCCGTTTTTGATGTCCTCAAGTGCATCTTTGACTTTTGAATAAGCCATTTCCGTCTTCCTTTCATATAAAATTTCACAGAAAACCGTTTTCGGCAAGAAAATCGGCTGTCAGCGTTGTCTTTTTTTCTTCTTTTTTCGGTCGGATGAAATTATATATGTATTTTCCCACAATATCCGTTTCGATATTTACAATATTTCCGACTTTCTTTTTAAGCAGTGTCGTTTCTTCTCCCGTATGCGGTATTACGGAAACGGCAAATCCACTCTTTGTTACCTTTGCAACAGTAAGACTTATCCCGTCTATCGCCGCCGACCCTTTTTCTATCACAAATTTTAGATATTCTTCCGGAATATCAATATATACCCATACCGCATTTTCTTCTCTTTCGACTTTTGATATAGTTCCCGTACAGTCGATATGGCCGCTTACGATATGACCGCCGAATCTGCCCTCTGCCGCCATTGCTCTTTCAAGGTTCACTTCATCGCCCCTGTTCAGTCCTCCGAGATTACTTCGCCGCATACTTTCGGGCATTATATCCGCCGTAAAATATCCCGCTCCCATAGCCGTTACCGTAAGGCAAAGACCGTTTACCGCTATACTGTCGCCTATATTCGTTCCCTCGAGCACCTTTTTTGCCGCTATTGTTATCTTTCCCGAATTTAGCCCTTTCTCAACGGAATGTATTTTTCCGATCTCTTCAACTATTCCCGTAAACAAGAATATCACCTCACCTTGTAATCGAGAAGTATATCTTCACCGATATGTTCCGTATTTATCAGTTCAAGCCTGTATGCCGCATCTGCCGTATTTACGCCTGTTCCCTCAAAAGGAGATTTTCCGCCGCCGCCGAATATCTTAGGGGCGATATAGACATTTATCCTGTTTACAATTCCGCATTTAAGCGCCGAATTGTTAAGCGTCGCACCGCCCTCAAGCAGTATGCTGTCAATATTCATCTCGCCAAGTTTTTTCATCAGAAGATAAAGATCGACTCTTCCCTTTCCGTCACCTGCACAAATCACTTCAGCACCTTTTTTTCTCAGAATATCCGCTTTGTTTTCATCTATGCTGTTGTTTGCGGCAATTATTGTTCTTATTCTATCGGAAGTACTTATGATATTTGAATATTCCGATATACTGAGTTTGCTGTCGCATATTATCCTTACGGGGTCACGACCGTTTTCGATACGGCAGTTAAGCATGGGATCGTCTTTTTCTACCGTTCCTATCCCGACCATTACAGATGCAAGGCGATTCCTTGTATAATGAACGTGCTGCCTTGCCTTTTCGGAGGTTATCCATTTTGATGAACCTGTATGCGTGCATATCTTGCCGTCTGCCGTCATTGCGTATTTCATAACTACAAAAGGCATCTTCGTTTCAATGAAATGAAAAAAAACCTCATTAAGTTTGCGGCATTCTTCTTCAAGAACTCCCGTTATGACTTCGATGCCGTTATCTCTCAGTATTTTTATACCTTTTCCGCCAACTTTCGGATTCGTGTCCACACAGCCCACGACTACCTTTTTTATTCCGCTCTCTGTTATAATGTCGGTACAAGGCGGAGTTTTTCCGTGATGGCAGCATGGTTCAAGCGTAACGTATATCGTTGCTCCCGTCATATCCTCTTTGCAGGCTAATATTGCATTTCTCTCGGCATGAAATTCTCCGTACTTTGCATGAAATCCTTCGCTTATTATCTTTCCGTCTTTCACTATAACACTGCCTACCATAGGATTGGGATTCGTTCTTCCCATGCCTTTTTTTGCAAGCGCAAGAGCATAACGCATAAATTTTTCATCGTTTTCTGTCGTGTTTTTTGTCATATATTGTCATTCCTTAATAAAAAAATCCCGCACATTATAATATGTACGGGGCATCTGCATAAAAATATACAGTAAATGTCATTTGTTATAACACTATCTTCTTTTATCCGGACTCTGACCGTCGGCTTCGGAATCACACCGAATCAGCTGCTTTCGCAGTTCGTGGGCTTTGACCACCGGTAAGGGATTTCACCTTGCCCCGAAGATATTTATTAATATATTTTTATTGTATCACAATATCAAAAAAAGTCAATCGGAAATTTTACGCCGTTTTATTCTCGTCTTTCCAAAGTCTTTCAAAAATAGCTTCGAGTTTTTTTACAAAGTCTTTTTCTCCTGTGTCGACCTTATATTTCAGCGTACTTGAAAATGAGAGCTTTTTGTTTGAATTTACTTCCGATATCAGTCTATCTCTGTCAATACCGTCGGGATTTTCCATAAATGCTATATCTATCGTATTCCCTTTCTGAATGATAGATGTAACACCTATCCTGTGCGCATAATATTTCATCATAGCTACATCAAGCAGATTCTGAACAATATGCGGAAGATCTCCGAACCTGTCCTCGAATTCTTCCTGCACATTGTTATAATCCTCTCTTGAATGTATCATAGATATATTTTTATACATTTCAAGTCTTTGATTTTCGTCTTTTATATAACTGCTTGGTATAAGTGCGTTTACCGCAACATTTATGACAGTTTCAAATTCCTTTTGAACTTTTTCTCCGTTAAGTTCTTTTATCGCATTGTCAAGAAGTCTGCAATAGAGATCATATCCAACGTTGTCAAGGTGTCCGTGCTGCTGTGCTCCCAGCATATTTCCCGCTCCTCTTATCTCGAGATCGCGCATAGCCACCTTAAAGCCCGAACCGAATTCCGTAAATTCCCTTATCGTCTGCAATCTCTTCTGAGATTCTTCCCTTAATACCTTATCTCTCTTATACATAAGATAAGCAAAGGCTATCCTGTTGGATCTTCCCACACGTCCTCTCAGCTGATAGAGCTGACTCAATCCCATTCTGTCCGAATCCTGTATTATTATGGTATTTACATTCGGTATATCAAGTCCCGTTTCTATTATCGTTGTACAGACAAGTACATCTATATCGCCGTTCATAAAGGAGATCATTATATTTTCAAGCTCTCTTTCACTCATCTGCCCATGTGCATATCCGATATTAGCCTCAGGTACTATCTCCTGCACTTTCAAAGCGACCTCTTCGATATTGGCAACTCTGTTATGCAGATAATACACCTGTCCGCCTCTTGCCATTTCCCTGTGTATCGCTTCCCGCACCGAATCCTCGTTATACTGCATAACGTAAGTCTGTATCGGCATTCTTTCATTCGGCGGTTCTTCGAGTATGCTCATATCTCTTATACCGGCAAGGCTCATGTGCAGCGTTCTCGGTATAGGAGTTGCAGAGAGAGCAAGTGCGTCTACATTCTCTTTCATAATCTTCAGTTTTTCCTTGTGTGCCACACCGAATCGCTGTTCCTCGTCTATTATCAGAAGTCCCAGATCGGCGAATTCGACATCTTTCGACAGCAGTCTGTGGGTTCCTATAACTATATCCACAATACCTTTTTTGAGTTTTGCAAGTGTTTCCTTTTGCTGTTTAACCGTTCTGAAACGGCTCAGCATCTCGATATTTATTGGATAATCTTTCATTCTTGATATAAATGTCGAATAATGCTGCTGAGCAAGTATCGTTGTAGGCACGAGCATAGCCACCTGTTTTCCGTCCTGTACCGCCTTGAATGCCGCTCTTATTGCAACTTCCGTTTTACCGTAGCCGACATCGCCGCATATAAGTCTGTCCATCGCCTTATCGCTTTGCATATCTTCTTTAACATCGGCTATCGCATTAAGCTGATCGTCCGTTTCCTCGTATATAAAGCTGTCCTCAAATTCGCTCTGCCATACGGTATCGGGAGAATAGGCAAACCCCTTTGATTCTCTTCTCTTTGCGTATATCTTTATAAGCTCCTCCGCCTGTATCATTGCGGCTTTTTTTGCCCTTGCCTTGTTTTTTGCCCATTGAGTTGCGCCGAGTTTATCTATTTTAGGTTTTATTCCCTCGTTTCCGATGTATTTCTGTATCATATCCATTCTGTCTGTAGAAATATACAGATATCCGTCGTTCTGATATGCGATCTTGAGATAATCTTTCTTTATCCCCTCGGATACCATTTCTTCAATGCCTCTGAATATCCCTATACCGTGAATGTCATGCACTATATAGTCGCCGATCTTCAGCTCCGTAAAATTCGATATAAGTGCCGCACCTTTTTTCTTTGTCGGTCTTTTTTTCTTTTTCTTTTCGCTGATTTGGGAATCATCTGACATTATGACAAATTTTTCGTCAATATATTCAAATCCCGATTTAAGGCTTCCTCTTGCAATATAGACGATACCTCTTAGCATATCCGCCTCAAGATCCTGTATATATTCCGCTCTTATATCTCTCGATACGAGTTCATCCCTTAATTTTTCGCAGCCTGTTTTCGTTCCCGTAAGGAATAATATCTTGTATTTGTTTTTCGTAAGATAAGTAAATTCATCTGCAAGCATTTCGATATTACCCTTGTATAAAGGGGTGCTTTTTATTTTAAATTCGACTATTTCGTTTATTTTGAATCCCTTTACGCTGTACATGATCCCCGATAACAGTATTTTTGTAAAATTTTCCGCTTTTCTTATTATTTCGTCATAGTCATATATCGTGTCAGCCTGCCCCGACATTATATATCCATGCTCTATACGGTTTTTCATACTCTGTGTAAATTCCGACATTATATAATCGCAGTGTTCTCTTATCCTTGCAGGCTCGTCAAAATAAATTATCGTATCGTCACTTAAATAATCAAGCAAAGATGCAGTTTCTTCGTAGAAATATCCGATAAATCTGTCTATTCCCGAAAAACTCCTCTCCTGTGAGAGTTTGTCGAGCATTTCGCCTATGCTTTCCTCAAGATTTTCCGCTTCGTTTTCAAGTTCTTTTTTTCTGAATACTTTTAAAGCCGCCGTATATTCGCTTTTTATCTTCTTTTCGGCATTTTTTAATTCTTCGTCACTGTATACAAGTTCTCTCATAGGGAATATTTCACATTCTTCGACCTTATCCGTAGATCTTTGGGAGATCGGATCGAATGTTCTTATGGAATCTATCTCATCGCCCCATAATTCGATTCTGTAGGCATTATTTCCTACGGAAGAATATATATCTATTATTCCACCTCTTATAGAAAACTGACCTCTTCCCTCAACTATCTCGCTTCTCTCATATCCCATGTATACAAGTTTTTTTAAGAGTTTTTCGGTATTTATCTTTCCTCCGACTTTCAGCTTTATGATGAATTTTTTGAATATATCGGGCATTACAAGTTTGTCAAATAAAGCTTCTGCCGTCAGAACGATAGTTATCGCCTCTTTTTTAATCAGTGCATCTATTATCTGAAATCTGTCCTTTATTATATCCATACTTTTTATATCGGCACTGTAAAACAGTATATCCTTGTTGCGGTATAATTTCACCTTGTCTTTAAGGAAAAATCTGAGATCCTCATATACTTCATTTGCCTTGGATTCGCTCTCTGTTATCACAAGAGAACATCTTTTCGTAAAATTTTCAAGCGAATATATAAGCTGGCATTTTTGTGATTCTATCACACCGCTTGCGTATATCGTATTCTTTTTTTCGTCGATCAAATTTTTAAGTGTCCTAAAACTTTCATTTTCCGCCGATTGCTTTAAAAATATATTCATTTCTGCTCCCTGACTTTTTTATTAAATTTGTTCATGGCATCTTCCATGCCTCTTCCGCCCTTTATTATCATTTCAACGGCGGTAACGGCATCTGTTATTCCGCTTATTATCGTATCGTCTTCATTCTCCGAAAATTTGCTCAGTACATAATCTTTCATATCGAATCTTTCGGGTTTCATACCGACCCCGACTCTCACCCTCGGGAATCCGTCATCGCCGAGCTGATATATTATATTTTTCAGACCGTTCTGACCTCCGTCGCTTCCGGATTTTCTTATTCTGATATTTCCAAGCGGCAGATTCACGTCATCACAGCATACTATCAATCTGTCCGTATCGACCTTGTAGAAACTTACAATATCTCTAAGACTTTCTCCGCTTAAATTCATATATGTCAAAGGTTTTACAAGTATGACTTTTTCTGTGCCGTATCTTCCCTCGCCAATCAACGCCCTGAATTTGTTTTTGCTCACATCTATATCATGATCGTAGGCAAACTTGTCTATGACTTCATATCCCACGTTATGCCTTGTCCATTTATATTCTCTTCCCGGATTTCCGAGCCCCGCTATTATATACATCTTCTTCTTCCTTTCAATATCGTAACACCGAATTTCTGCAAATAAATGCAAATCTGCAATTCAAAAAAAGACAGCTTGCACACTCGTGCGCATTTTATACCAAACATCATTGTCAATGGCACCCGGTACAACAAGCTGCGACCATATCAACGCAAACCAAGCAAGTACAATGACATATGCACTTGCTTGAATTTCATTATATTATTATATCGCATTTTTGTCAAGAAAAATAAATGCCGTTTTTCTTTTGTGCTTCTCTTTTGGCAGGTTTGTCAGATTTGTTTGTATTTATCCGCAAGAGCCTTGAATGACGGAAGAGATCTGATTATCGTATCTTTATCCGTACAGTATGCTATTCTGAAATAACCCGGACACGCAAATGTAGAACCCGGAACGATTATCAGGCGGAATTCCTTGGCTGCCTTGCAAAATTCTTTGTCATCGTCGATAAAGCACTTAGGGAACATATAGAAAGTACCTTTAGGCTCGATGCATTCATAGCCGTATTCGGTCAGTGAATCGTAAAGTATCTTTTTGTTTTCGGCATATACTGCAAGGTCTGATGTATCATCGGCGCATCTTGCCGCAACTCTCTGCATAAGCGACGGTGCATTAACAAAGCCGAGTATTCTGTTTGATACGCTAAGTGCTGCCAGCGTTTCTTCAAAATCTTTTATTTCACTTGGAACAACGAGATAACCTATTCTTTCTCCGGGGATGGAAAGTGTCTTTGAATAAGAATATCCGACAAAAGTATTTTTATAATATTTTGTTATATAGGGAACGCTCGCATTATCAAAGACAAGCTCTCTGTAAGGCTCATCGGAGATTATATAAATATCCGTACCGAACTGTTTTTCTTTATCTGTGAGTATTTGTGCAAGTTTTTTAATGTCCTCTTCCGTATATACCGCACCTGTTGGATTATTAGGCGTATTTATGATAACAGCTTTCGTCTTTGCGGTTATTTTTTGTTCAAATTCTTCAAAGTTTATGGAGAAACGCTGTGTATCGGGACTTATCATTACCTTTACACCCTGATGATTTGCAATATAATTATCGTATTCGCCGAAATATGGGGCAAATACTATCACTTCATCATTTGGATCCAAAATAGTATTGAGCGTTATATTCATTGCGCCTGCTGCTCCGACAGTCATAATTATATTTTTAAAAGAAAAACAAGTGCCGTGTTTTTTGTTTATGCTTTTTGCTATACTCTCTCTCACATCTTCATATCCGCAGTTATTCATATAGCCGTGAACGAGCATTTCGGGTTCGTTGTTTATAATGTCGATAACTGCATTTTTTACCGATTCGGGAGGAACTATAGAGGGATTTCCAAGTGAAAAATCATATACGTTTTCCTTTCCGTATTTATCCGCCATTATTTTTCCCTCTTCAAACATGGCTCTTATTGCCGAGCCGTTTACTACTGCTTTCTTCATTCTTTCGGATATCATTTTATTACTTCCTTTCTTTTAATTTTCCTTTTTTAATTGTTGACTTTTACAGGCATAAAATTCCCGTCTCTGTCTATATATCCCGAATCCTCGTTATTAAGAAATACAAATGCAAGACCGTTTTCATCAAAACTGTTGACAAAGGAGAATGTCGGCTCTATTACAAATTTTCCCGTTTCGTTTATATATCCGTATTTATCATCAAGTACTACCACCGCAAGCCCGTCATCTTCAAAAGTATACGCATTTTCAAACTGCGGTTCTATCACAAATTTTCCTGTTTTATCTATATATCCGTCTTTACCGTTTATACTTGCCGATGCAAGGCCGTTTTTGGCAAAAACATTGCAAAATTCAAATTGCGGCTCTATTACAAAATTTCCGTTCCTGTCGATATAGCCGTATTTGTCTTCTTTATTTACAGCTGCAATGCCATCATCATCAAATTCTCCCGCCCATTCAAACTGCGGTTCTATCACAAATTTTCCCGTTTTATCTATATATCCGTACTTGCCGTCAAGACAAACTGCGGCAACATCATTATGGAAATAAAAACTTGTATTATATTTCGGCTCAATAATAACAGTACCGTCTTTATCCACACAGCCGTATTTACCGTCAAACAAAACAAGAGAAAAGCCGTTTTCGTCGAAATTTTCCGCTTCCTCATACTTCGGCTCAATGATATATTGACCGGTTTCATCGATGAATCCGTATTTGCCGCCTACCGCCACAAGTGCGACACCGATGTCATTAAAATCAAACACTTCATCAAATTTCATTTCGGTTATTTCTTCACCTGAGCCGTTTATATAACCGTATTTACCATCACGCATTACCATCGCAAGACCGTTATCGGAAAAATCATACACATAGTCGTATTTTTCCTTAATAACTACATTTTCCGATTTGTCTATATATCCGTATTTATCGCCTATTTTTGCCGACGCAAGACCGTTCTTTGCGAATTTTCCCATAAATCCGTATTTAGGTTCAATTATAAATTCGCCTTTTTCATCTATATAACAGTTGTTATCCCCTATAGAAGCAAGAGCTATACCATCTTTGAATTCTCCTATGTAATCAAATTTCGGTTCTATGATAAATTCGCCCTTTTCGTTTATACAACCTTTTTTTCTCTCTTTCTCGACTACCGCAAGTCCGTTTTTCTGAAATTTATTGGCATAGTCAAAATCGGCAGATATGACTGCATTACCGTTTTCGTCTTTATATCCCACTTTCTTGTCCTCGGGGTCAATATATACCACATACGAAAGACAGCCATCATCATTTTTTACGATATCGTCATTTTTTGTCTCTTCCGTACAGCCTGCAAGCAGCATCATCAAAAAAGCAAAACAAAGAATTTTTTTCATTGACACATTCCCCTTTTATTTTTAATGTCGGTTACCATATCATATTCATGAACGAAAATATTTTTCTTTCATGAGTATATAAGAACACAAAGGTTGGTCATCTCGGTAATGTGAAACGTAAACCGACTTTGCTGTATAATTGTCTAACAAAAAATATAACATATTTTATAATAATTGTCAATTTTTCGTTTAAATTTAAACAGGCAGTGTAAATTTCAATATAAAAACACAAAAAAGCTGTGAGAAAAAGTATTGTAATTATTGTAAAAATGAATTATAATGATATGATAAGATATTACACGGAGGAAAAAAGATTGAAAGAAACTGTTAAGATCTCCGAAGAAGAACTTTTAAAGCAAAGGGACTTTATCGGAAAAATAAGGAAGTTTAACGAAGATTACGAGAAGAAAAACAACAGAAAAAGAACGATGCACATTTCGACATTCGGCTGTCAGATGAATGCCCACGATTCGGAAAAATTACAGGGCATACTGGAAGAGATGGGATATATAGGCTGCGATGACGAGATGAAGGCTGATGTTGTGATATACAATACCTGCTGTGTGCGTGAAAATGCGGAAAACAAGGTTTACGGAAATCTCGGATATCTGAAACACTCAAAGGAAGAAAGACCCGATATGAAAATAATATTATGCGGGTGCATGATGCAGCAGGATACAGTGATAGATACGATAAGAAAGAAATACAGACACGTTGATATAATATTCGGTACGTTCAATCTGTATAAGATGCCCGAACTTTTGTATACAAATATTATGACCGGCTCTCCGATAACGGATATATGGAAAGAACACGGTGAGATTGCAGAGGATCTGCCGAGCGTGAGAAAATATAAATACAAAGCTTGCGTGAACATAATGTATGGGTGTGACAATTTTTGCTCATATTGTATAGTGCCTTATGTGAGAGGGCGTGAGAGAAGCCGCAGAAGCGAGGATATATTAAAAGAAGTGAGATCTCTTGCACATGACGGAGTAAAAGAGATTATGCTGCTTGGACAGAATGTAAATTCTTACGGAAAAAATCTTGGTGAAAATATAACATTTGCAAAACTTCTGAAAATGGTAAACGAAGTAGAGGGGATAGAGAGGATAAGATTCATGACAAGTCATCCGAAAGACCTTTCGGAAGAACTTATATATGCAATAAGGGACTGTGACAAGGTGTGCAAGCATATCCATCTTCCTTTTCAGGCCGGAAACAATGAGATACTGAGAAGAATGAACAGAAAGTATACAAAAGAGAGATACCTTGAACTTATCGGAAAGATAAGAAAAGAGATACCGGGCATTGCCGTTACGACGGATATAATGGTCGGATTTCCCGGAGAGGGAAGAAAAGAGATAGAAGATACGATAGATGTAATTAAAAAAGTCGGATTCTCAAATGCTTTTACTTTCATTTATTCAAAAAGAACGGGTACGCCTGCGGCTATTATGGAAGATCAGGTGGAAGAAGATATCGTAAAGGAAAATTTTAACGATGTGCTGAAAGCCTTAAATGAAATAATACTTGAAATAAATAAAGAAAAGGTTGGAAAGGTGTTTTCCGTATTTGCCGAGGAAGTGAGTATGGGAAACAGTGAATTTCTTACGGGAAAAACCGATGACAATACGATAGTGCATTTCAGGGGCAGCGATGATATGCTGGGAAATTTCTATAATGTGAAAATAACCGACTGCAAGACTTTTTACACGGTCGGAGAAATAGTGGAGGAAAATTAAAATGACAATATACGAAAAGGCAAAGGATCTCGGAGAGGCTATACTTGAAACAGAACAGGGAAAGAGGGCAGTTGAAGCAAGATATATATTCGATGGAAATGAAGAGGCACAGAAGATGTTAAGTGCATTTACAAGCTACAGGGCAAATATCCAGATGAAAGCTCAGAACGGCGAATTGACCGACGAACAGATCGAAGAAGAGAGCAGCAAGATAAATGATATGGCGATAGAAGTTCAGAAAAACGAGATAATAAATGAACTGATAAAGGCTGAGAAAAATCTTGGGATAATCGTAAATGAGGTGTTCGGCATACTCAAAGGGATAGTTGACGGCGAAGAAGAGGGCTGCGGCGGCTGCTGTTCAAGCTGCGGCGGCTGTCACTGAACCGAGTGTAAATCGAAGGGCGGTTTAAAAAATGGCGAAGGCTAATTTCACCCCGATGATGCAGCAATACCTTGAAATAAAGGAAAATTACAAGGATTGTATTCTGTTTTTCAGATTGGGCGATTTTTACGAGATGTTTTTTGATGATGCGGTAAAGGCATCGGAAGAACTTGAGCTTACTCTCACGGGTAAAGACTGCGGTATGGAGGAGCGTGCACCGATGTGCGGCGTTCCTTTTCATTCTGTCGACAGTTATATAGCCAAACTTATCGAAAGAGGATACAGAGTGGCTATATGCGAACAGACGGAAGATCCCAAGCTTGCAAAGGGGCTTGTAAAAAGAGAGGTCATAAGGGTGGTCACTCCCGGAACGGTGCTTGATACGAAAGTGCTTGATGAGGGAAAGAACAACTATATAATGTGTATATATGAAAACGGTGAACAGTACGGGATAAGCTGCTGCGACGTATCAACGGGAGAATTCCTGATGACGGAGACTGAGGGCGAAAACAAGGTGATAGACGAGATAGCGAAATTTCTGCCTGCGGAGATAATATCGAATAAAAAGCTTGATTTTGAAAAGCAGATAGAGGAGATATTCTCAAGAAGAATATATGAATACTGCGGCTGGGCTTTTGAATATCAGACAGCTTACAAAAATCTGTGCAGCCATTTCAAAGTACTAAACTTAAACGGATACGGCGTTGAGAAAGAGAGAAACTGCGTATCTGCGGCAGGGGCATTGCTTGAATATCTGCTTGAAACGCAGAAGAACGATCTCAGTCACATATTATCCGTAAAGAAATATTCCGATGAAAAATTTATGATACTCGATATTTCATCAAGGAAAAATCTTGAACTTACCCAGACTATAAGATCTAAGGAAAAAAGAGGTTCGCTCTTGTGGGTGCTGGATAAAACGAGAACGGCTATGGGGGCAAGACTTATAAGAAGATGGATAGAACAGCCGCTTATAGATAAAACGGAGATAAACAAAAGGCTCGATGCGGTGGGAAGATTTAAGGAAGAACCGATGGAAAGAGAAGAACTGAAAGAATATCTTGCATCGGTATACGATATGGAAAGACTTATAGGAAAAGTTGTCTATGCCTCGGCTAATGCAAGAGATCTGACTGCACTTAAAATGAGTATCACAAATCTTCCGTATATAAAAAGACAGCTTGATTCATTTCCTTGCAGACTTACGGAAGAGATGAAAGAAAAATTTGATACACTCGATGATATATATACTCTTATAGATGATACGATATCCGAAGATGCACCTTTCAGCGTGAGAGAGGGCTCGATGATAAAGGACGGCTGCAATGAACAGCTCGATAAGCTGAGAGAGGCAAAGCAGAACGGCTCGAACTGGCTTGCACAGCTTGAAGCAAAAGAAAAAGAAGAAACGGGCATAAAGAATCTGAAAGTGAGATTCAATAAGGTATTCGGTTACTATATAGAGGTGACAAATTCTTATCTTGATCTTGTACCCGACAGGTATATAAGAAAACAGACACTTACGGGGGCTGAAAGATATATAACGCCCGAATTGAAAGAGATAGAGGATACCATACTCGGTGCAGATGAGAAAATAGTTGAGATAGAATATGAAATATTTGTACGGACAAGGGATAAGGTAGCGGAAAATATCGCAAGAATAAAATCATCGGCGGAGATCATCGCACAGACAGATGTATTGCAGTCGCTCGGTGATGTGGCAGATAAACTTGGATATTGCAGACCGAATATTTCAGATGACGGCATTATAGAGATAAAAAGCGGAAGACACCCTGTAGTTGAGCTGACAAGCAGAAGCGGATTCGTTGCGAATGATTCCGATATAAATTCCGAAGAGAACAGGCTTTCTGTGATAACAGGTCCGAATATGGCGGGTAAATCCACTTATATGAGGCAAGTCGCTCTTCTTGTGCTTATGGCACAGATGGGAAGCTTTATCCCGGCAGAAAGTGCGGAAATAGGGATAGCGGACAGAATATTTACGAGAGTCGGGGCAAGCGATGACCTTGCAACAGGACAATCCACATTTATGATAGAAATGAGTGAAGTTGCGAATATTCTGAATAATGCAACGAAAAAAAGCCTGCTGATACTCGATGAGATAGGAAGAGGTACATCTACTTTTGACGGACTCAGCATTGCATGGGCAGTGCTTGAATATATAGCAAACAAAAAGAAAGTCGGGGCAAGAACTCTTTTTGCGACACACTATCATGAACTGGCGGAACTTGAGGGAAGAATAGCCGGTGTCAAGAATTTAAGCTGTGCGGTCGAAGAAAAGGGGAAAGATGTCGTATTTTTAAGGAAGATAATAAGGGGAAGCGCAGACCACAGCTACGGCGTACATGTTGCAAGGCTTGCAGGCGTTCCCGAAGAAGTGCTTAAAAGGGCTGACAGCATACTTGAGAGACTGGAAGAGCAGAACGGCAAGATTAAGAAAAAAGACAAAAACGAGATCGATTACACAAAGATAAAGCCGTTAAAAAGACCTAAGGTATTCGTAAATGAACCTTACAATGAGATCTATGAGGAACTTAAAAATACAGACCTTAATAAAATGACACCGATAGAGGCATGGCAGAAATTATTTGAGATAAAGGAAAAAATCATGAGATAAAACATTTGCGGAGGTTTGGCAGATGAAAAAGATACATATACTTGACAGCTCGCTTATAAATAAGATCGCAGCGGGTGAAGTGGTGGAAAGACCCTCATCGGTCGTCAAGGAACTGACGGAAAATTCTATAGATGCAGGTGCGACAAGTATCACAATAGAAATAGAAGAGGGCGGCATATCGCTTATAAGGATAACCGACAACGGCAGCGGTATTGAAAAGGATCAGATAGAAACTGCCTTTTTAAGACACGCTACAAGCAAACTGTATGAATTCGATGAACTTGAAGATATTGCGACGCTTGGCTTCAGAGGTGAAGCGCTGTCAAGTATTGCCTCGGTATCACAGGTTGAAATGGTGACGAAAACAAAAGATGATTCTACGGGGATAAGATTTGAGATAAGCGGCGGAGAAGTCAAGGGAAAAAGCGATATAGGCTGTGCAGACGGCACAAGCATAATAATGAGAAATCTCTTTTACAATACTCCCGCAAGGAGAAAATTCCTCAAAAAAGCAAGCACCGAGGGCGGATATGTCGCAGATGCGGTAAACAGGATAGCACTGGGACACCCCGAGATCGCTTTCAGATTCATAAATAACGGAAGTACGGTATTGCAGACAAACGGAAGCGGAGATATAAAAACAGCGATATTCAAGGTATACGGCAAAGAGGTGGCAAAAAAGATGCTGCCTGTCAAATACGAAAAAGACGGATACAGCATAAGCGGAATGGTTGCTGAATCGGATATGAACAGAGCAAACAGAAGTTACGAAAACTTTTTCATTGCCGGAAGATATATAAAGAGTTCGACTGTTCAGAGTGCCGTGGAAGCGGCTTATGAGGGCAGGCTGATGACGGGCAAATTCCCTGTGTTTGTTCTGAATATGAGTGTGCCTGCAAATACGGTAGATGTGAATGTTCACCCTACTAAACTTGAAGTCCGTTTTTCCGACGAAACCTTTATTTACGATATGATAAAAAAAGCGGTAGAAAATGCCTTGGAGAGCGGTGTGATGATACCGAAAACGGAGATAAAGGAAAAAAGCTATACGCAGACGGCGGGAAGCAAGCCGATAATAGCCGCCGAAAAGCAGAAAGAGCTTGAAGAGATACTTCTTACGGAAGAGCCTACGATATTTTATGACGATATAGCAAATAACAATAACAATAACAATATTGAGGTGGCGGAAACTGCACCCATATACGAAAAGAACGAAAAAAAGATAAACTTTGAGCTGCTCTTTGATAAAGACAAGACGGAAAGCAGAGAAGAGAAAAAAAGCAAAAATGTTGATAACTTTGTTGATAAGTTGATAACTAATGGTGAAAATAGGTCGAAAACCGTCGATAAGTACCCTGAAATTGATAAAAAAGCTGTTTATACTGTTGATAAGTCTGTTGATAAGTTGACAACTGATGTTAATAAAGAAGAAGTTGTAAACGAGAAACCTTTTTTTGACAACTACAGGATAGTGGGTCAGATATTTGCAACGTACTGGATAATCGAACAAAAGGGCAGTATGTATCTGATAGATCAGCACGCAGCACACGAGAGAGTTTTATACGAGGAGATAACAGAGAAGAAAAAAAGCGAAAAGATAGTAAGTCAGCCGCTTTTACAGCCAATGCCGATAAATGTATCGCAGAGGGAGAGAGCGGTGATAGAAGAAAATCGTGATCTTCTTGAAAAATTCGGATTTGAACTTGATGATTTCGGGATAAATTCCTATGCTTTAAGAGCGGTGCCGTACATTTTCGATTCGCCCGTTACGGCGGCTTTTTTTACCGAGATAGTAGATATGCTTGCTGATACGGACAAAAAGAACGGCATTGAGAATATATACGATCTGAAAACGGAAAAACTCGCATCTATGAGCTGCAAAGCTGCCGTAAAGGGAAACAACAGATTAAGCTACGAAGAAGCAAAGGCTCTTATCGAAAAGATATTAAAGGCTAAAAACCCCTTTAATTGTCCGCACGGCAGACCGACGATAGTTGAGCTTACAAAATACGAGATAGAGAAAATGTTTAAGAGGGTGCTTTGATGAATGTAAGGATCGCAGGGATCGCAAATGATTCTATCGTAGACGGACCGGGGCTGAGGCTTACGGTATTCTTTCAGGGATGCAGACACAACTGCTATAAGTGCCACAATCCGCAGACTCACGATTTAAGCGGCGGCAGAGAAGAAGATACGGATAAGATACTTAAAATGCTCGATGATAATATT
>JAFUUG010000637.1 GCA_017483905.1 Bacillota bacterium | reverse complement strand
TCTCACCGTTTATATTTTCCGATATGTAATAAGTTTCCGTCTTTATATTTACCCCCAGCAGAGGGCGGAATGCTATCATCGTAAGCATAGCACGCCAGTCTTTTTTTGCTTTTTCCGCTATTTTTCCGAAACCGTTTACATCGTTGCTTACGGTATCACCGAAAAATATCGAGTCAAATGATAAAAATACCGCCCATGGTGACGGAATAGATATCATACTTCTGTCTGCTATCTCATCGCTTATCTTGACATTCGGGAGGTCTTTTATTATCTCAAGTACAGGATCCGAGGCAGATGCCTGAATGACTTGCCCCGTACCGTCAAGACCGATCTTAGGTTTATCTGTGTGCTTTATAAAAGCCGTTGCCATCTCTTGTGACCTCCTTTATCACCGATCTTCCCATACAGTGCCTCTCACTGCATTCATCAGTGTTATCGTTGCAAAGTCCGATCTGTATTCTTCAAATCCCTCGTTTGATAATATAGCCACTATATCTGTAGCCGTTCTTATTTTCATATGTGTTTCCGGCATTTTTTCTTCTACCAGAAGTTCGCTTATGCCTTCGATCTTATCAAGATCGTAACTTGAATTTTTAAATATTCCAAATCCGCTTATACCGCTGTGTATGCTGTATGCAGGGTCATATAACTTGGATATTGCCTCGGCTTTCGCTTTGAATATATTATCGGCACTTTCCGAAAATTCTCTCTTTATCTCATAGTTATCCGTATTCTTCACAAATGTGCCTCTGTCAAATCCGGGCGTATCCTTTGTAGCCATACATATTTCATACATCCATTCTATGTAATCATATGCACACTCAGCCATTATTTTACGTTCCTGTGCAAATCCCTCTATCTTTTCATAGTTGATGACCTTTTTCAAATATTTCTGCCATTCACCCGGAACTTTGCAGTCATCGGAAAATACCCTGTTGAAATACTTTGTATACATTATCGAAAACACAAGATATTCCGCCAATTTGTCAAACACAGTCTTTCCGTCCGAATCTTTGATCTCAAGCCTTTCCACATCGCTCATTTCCTCGTTAAAGAATCTCACCTTGAAACTGAAATCATCAAGTGCAAGAAAGTCCATCAGCGATGAAGCCGAAAGTATCTCCATGTAGCTTCCCTTGTTTCTTTGTTCAGGGCCCGATGTCGTATTCGGAACTATCATTTCATCATTTGAACCTACCATATATACAACATTGAATACAGGTCTGTCTTTATCCGTAAATACCTGGTCTTTGTAGAACATCATAGCCGATCTTAATTTCGGATTGAAAGCCTCTCCGTTTATGGAGTTTATGCTGTCGCTGCCGTCTGTTTCGGCTGCACCCGGATTAAAATACGGCATTACAAATACAGTACCTATCACCATATCCTCTGTACCCTTCGTATTCCTTATAATGCTTGCTATCGTGGGTATACCCGATGCACCCGTTCCTCCGAATACCGAGCCTATTATGAATACCTTGTCATCGCCTCTCGAACCGCCGCCGTTAAGGTCAAAGAAATTTGCCCATTCCTGATTGTATTCACCGTTTTCAAGTATCGCATCTGCCATAAGCAGTGAGCCTATGGAAGTATGTCCGTAAAATCCTCCGTCAAGTCCCTGTCTTTGTTCCGCACTTGTATAGAAAAAGTCGAATACGTCACCCGCATCCTGCATAGCTCCTCTGTCAAGTATCGTAGCAAGGCAGTCATTCGGATTTTCAAGCGGAGACCATATACCATAAGTCTTTATTCCCGCTTTTTGAGTCTTTGCCTCATGGAAATATACCTTTGCAAAGTCCGAATTATCGTTATTAACAAAATTATTCTGAAAATCGGAGTAATGCTCCGCCAAGTCTTTATATACCTTCATATCACCGTTTGAGGCATCTGAATCGACACATATGACCTTGAAACTTTTTCCGCAGAAACAGCCTGCCATACACATCTGTAAAAAACTTCTCATCACTCGTATGCCCGTACCGCCTACTGCAATCAAATAGACCATATAATACCTCCATATCTCCGCTCTTTCGTGCGTTCATTTGCTATCTTATCAGAAAAACGGTGGGTATCCGCCGCCTCTGTAAAATTTAGGTATAGGTATGCTTGCAAAGAAATATGTAACCACCGGCTCTAACACAAAGAAAACATACGCAAATATATGGCACCATGTTCCCTCCGCATAAAGTATCGAGCAAGCCGCAAGCATTGCTATCCCCAAAAGGAAATTGATTATCATGAATGTCCACCATATTTTTTGTTTGTATTTTCCTTTATGAGCACATACCGTAGATAATACATTGGATATAATACTTATTATACCCGAATATATGAACATTCTCATTATCTTGTTGTTCCATTCCGCAGCCTCCATGTATTCATCAACAGGTTTCGGAGTATCTCCGAATACAAAAAGAGAAAATACTATCCCTGTCATCACGAATAATATAGAAATACCCAAAGCAACATATAGCTGCGGCATAGCCGTCTTGAATCCAAGCGTTGTATTTTTTCCGGCCATAATAATTACCTCCGATTTTAATTTTTTTTATTTTTCCTTTGCATCAGCAGATACTATATAAAGCGTAAGCATATTTTCTGAGCTGTTGAATTTTACCTGCTGCTTGTGCATAGTATCAAAGAAATTTGAAAGATTCTTAACTCTTGTGTCATTCCATTCATTCACCCATGCAGGCAAGCTCTCCGATGCCAAATGTTTAAATGTTATATCAAGCTTTAGAAAATCACTTGTCTTAGGCCAGGAATCGAGATTTTTTGAATAAATATTAAATATAACGGAATCATTTTCATCGTTTACTCTCCATTTTCCCTGTTCGGGTATCGCACCCTCAGACATTTTCATTTCAAAGAAATCCTCACATTTTCCGTCATATTCCTTGAACTTTTCTCCGTTTGTCGTATATAATTTTGCCGACACATCACAATCGAGTGAACTGAGCATCACTCCATCTATCACCTTAAACGGTATCTCCATCTTTATTTTTCCCAACAGACTTCCCTCATCCGATGGGATAAGTGATTTTGCCGCAATATATGTAAGACTTTCGACCTCCTCACCGTCTTGCGTTTTTTCGACAGCTTCCTCGTCAAAGACCGGCTTTTTAAGCGAAACATCACTGTAATTGACCGTACCCTCTATTGTGTCGAGATATTCTTTTGATATGGCATCTGTATTTATCTCCGTAAAACTTCCGCCCTCTGCCTGTATCGTTTTTACCTCTGCCGAATTTTCCTTATCAAATTCCGACATACCGTTTGTGTCATATATTATTCCATTTTCCACAAGTTTCACATCTTTATAATCTATTCCCTCCACACCGTTGTGTTTTGCAAATATCTCATAATTTATATTTCTCGTTATATCAAGCTGAAATTTGGAATCTATACTATCCTTTTCACTGTATGCTTTTATATCGGGTTTTGCTTTGAATTCCTCTATAAATTCCGATAAAGACAAATTATCTCCTATTATAAATATAAAGAACGGTGTACTTTTCGTATTTACCCCTATTACACCCATAGCAAGCTCGTTCTCCTCGTCAAGTACCTTTTCCATCATCTTATTTCCAAGTTCCGAGTAATTATCGAGCTGATAATTTATATCAGTCACTATCACCGAAAGATTCTTCGGTTTCATATCCGTCAGAGTTTTTTCGAGCACATGGAAATTATCTGCCAGATATACTTCTTTATCTTTTATGATATCCGAAAATGATTTTCCGGTTTCCTCAGTTATATCAGAGCCGACCATAAATACACTGCACTTTTTATCCGTTGTTGCTATCATATCATTTGAAACGCTGTATGCGGAATATACTATCTTTTCAAAGTTTTCATCATCGGCACACGCCTTCATATCGCTGCTTATATCATAATAAATGTCTATACCCTCAAATTTTGGCTCCTGCTGCTTTATATTAAGATTATATGAAACATTTTTCTGAACCTTTTCATCGCAGCCTACAAAAGCTCCCATGGCAATTATTACCGATAAAAAGCAAGCTGCCGCTTTCTTTATCATGTACAGTTCCTCCTTATATGTAAGAATCAAAATATGTAAGAATCAAAGCACAAAGATCCCGTAATTTTCCTTATCTTCCAAACAATTTTATTTTATAACAAACAGCACTAAAAGTCAACCGTCTTATCCTTTGACTTTCCCCATTTTTATTTCAACATCTCTTCAACATAAATACATCTCACATCTCTTTTTCCCATATACGACTATTTTCCTTAAATTCATCACGATTTTTTTCCTTAAAATTTCTTCTTCCTCATTTGCTCCCGAAAAAATATTTTTAACATACCGTCTTATCTCTTCATTGTTATCAAATAACGGATCTTTCATTTCTTTCCTTATACGCATTTCAGCTACATTTTTTTTGTTCTCTTTTTCATTTTCGGCAATTATTCGGATAAAAATGCTAACTGCCGCTATGATCTCATTCTCATTTATCCTTGTGCATTTATTGCCGCACATATAATACATGTATTTTCCTACAGCTTTTCTTATCATCTTCTCTCCGCAATCACCTCAGTACATTACCCCCGAAAGAACATACACCCTGTTTCTTCCGACCGAACATCTGTTATCATTTTCAAGCACACGTTCAACAGCGGCAAAAATTTCTTTCTCAATTATCCCTCTGTGTTCCTTATCCGCTCTTATCTGCATTTCCTTTTCCACTTTCACATTTTTCTTCACCTTATAGCTTATCCGTTTTCTTTTTCCCTGTATAAGTTCTCCGCAGTATACTTCATTTTTCAGTATCCGTCTGACTGTATTATAGTGCCATAGTCCCATTCCCGTATCAAATCCGCACTTATAGTTTTCTCCTTTGTATTTTTTATATTCATTCGGACTTTTTATCCTTGCAAAATTAAGCTTTTCGGCAATATTTTTGCAGCTGTAACCTCTCAGATACATTTCAAATATCCATCTTACCGTTTCCGCACTTTCATGATCCGGCTCAAAGTGCTTATTGCAAAGCGTATATCCATACGGTGCAAAAGCTGAAATTATTTCACCTCTTTTCATTTTCACTCTCAGCGAACTTTTTGTTTTCACAGAAATATCCCTTACATAAAATTCATTTATCAGATTTTTAAACGGTATCATTATATCATTTCGGTCATGATCTTTATCTGCCGTATCTATCCTGTCATTTACCGCAATAAATCTGACATTGTACATCGGGAATATCTCCTCAATATATCTTCCCGTATTTATATAATCTCTCCCAAGCCGTGACAAGTCTTTCACTATCACGCAATTTATATTTCCGTTTTTTATATCTTCCATCATCTCATTGAATGCAGGTCTGTTAAAATCGACTCCCGAATATCCGTCATCGCATTTTATATCATTAAGTACGATATTCTCCGCCGCCTTTATAAATTCCTTTGCCGCCTTTATCTGATTTTCGATGCTTTCACTTTCTTTTTCCTCGTGTGACAGTCTTGCATATATATCACATATAAAAATTGATTCCGCATCCTTTACTTTTCTTATATTATATGCTATAATCAAATCAAAAAACAGAGGAGCTGACACAAATGAAAAAATTCCCATATAAAAGAGCTTTTTCCATATTGACAGCGGCATTTTTATCCGTAAATACATTTTCGGCGTTCGCAAATGATGTACCTCCTGCATCAGCAATGTCGGAAAGTGCGGTAAAAGGCATTATGGAAGAAACTTTATCTCTTGTAAAGGAGCGAATAGGCGATACCTCAAAATATGATAAATTTACAAGCGATTATGAATTGCTTTCCGAAAATCTCTCCGATAAAAATAATATAAGTTTTCGATTTGACTGGAAAAAAACAGACACAAACGAAACACTTTCCGTTTCGGTATCGGGCGGCGGCATTATCAAATATCTTTCAAAAGACGGTGCCTCTTTATACACAAGTGAGAACGATAAAACAGATTTAGCCGAAAAATTTGCTTTAAGAGAACAGATACGGAAAAAGGCACAAGCTCTCCTTGATAAGTTAAATCCCGATCTGAAAGGTCATTTATTTGCCGAATTTTCGGACAGCAGCGACCTTTTCAGCTTTGATATAACAAGATATGAAAATAATATTAAGATCTCGGACAATGGAGGCTCACTCCGATTAAGCAGTGACGGCAACGATATGACCTACTTTGATTTATATTATACCGATAATGCCGAATTTTCTTCCGCAGATGCTCTCCTTGACACCGATTCTGCAAAAGAAGCATACAAAAAAGCCATACCTCTCAGGGTAAAATACTTCACTTCTCATAAAGATAAAAATGAAAAAGAAAAAAAGGTATACCTTGCCTACACTCCCGATTTTTCAAAGGGAAAATTCATATATGCCCTTAACGGAGAGCTTTTTGACCGTGAAATGTATTCTGCCGCAGATTATGAAGAGGAATCTGCAAATTATAGTATGAAAGCCACATCTGCAAATACGGCTGACGGTTTTTCGCAGGCAGAGCTTTCCGAACTTTCGGAATTGGACTCTCATTATACCATTGGCGAGATAAAGCAGATACTCAAATCAAATAAGTATCTTCCTCTGTCTGACTATATTTTGACCAATGCCTATACATCTGTAAATGAATATAACGAAAGAACAATAAACTGTTCGCTTAAAAGAAATAAAAAAACGGAGTCTGACAACGATAATACATCATATGACTATGCTTCTGTTGTCCTTAATGCCGAAACAGCCGAAATTATCAGCTTTTCAAATTCATATTTCACTTATTACAGACAGGATAATGATAATAATGAACTTGCAAAAATCGACTACGATATTTTAGCTAAAAAAGCCGAAATGACAGCAAAGGAATTTTCGGGGAATAAATTCGGAGAATACAGACTTGCGACCGATACAGAGAAAGAAAAGAAAAAATACATTGATAATAACTACTATTATGCAGCCTCTTTCACATACACAAGATATGTAAATGACATCGAATATCCCGATAATTACATAACTGTATGTATAAACAAATATACCGGAGAACTTACAGATTATACTATCACTTATCTTCCCGACAGATCGGTATTTTCTCCTCTTCCCGCATCTGCACTTTCTCCCGATGAGGCTTATGATATGATCCTTTCATCATACGATTTCGATCTGCAATATTATGCACCTTATGATGAAGAATACGAAAAATCAGGAAAAAAATATTTTATACCTCTTTATTCCCTGAATCATAATTCTCAATATTATTCTCCTGTCATTCGTATTGATGTGACAGACGGTTCACGCCTTTACAGCAGCGGTGAAAAGATAGAAGAAGAAATTACGGGTAATTACACCGATACGGCAAATTCGCCGTACAAAAACGAAATAGAAGCCCTTGCATTCATGGATATCGGCTTCACAGGCGACAAATTCAAGCCAACTGAGCCTATAACATACAAAGAACTTTATGAGGCTCTTTCTTTTGACAACGATAAAAAAGAATCCGCCGACATCGTTACCGTCGGAGAATTTGCAAAGATACTCTCTTCTTCTTATGTTTCCGATAAAATATCATCATCGGATATATTTATCGAAAAATATCCGCATAAATATAACAATTATATTCTTATAGCGCAGTCTCTCGGCTTTATTGAGAAATCAGAGGTACTTGACCCCGATACTCCGCTTACAAGAGAAGAAGCTGCCCATACAAAATATATAATCTGTACTGAAAAATAAATTTTCTGATAGTGTATAATAAAAGATCACTCTATGTCAATGCCCCAAATCAAAAATTTTATTGCAAATCACGTCATATCATAAAATATTATAGAAAACACCTCACTTCTGTGCTATAATATATAATGTCAGGGGGGCTGTCAACAATGAAAAAAACAGATATAGAAAAAGAATGTCCGCTTTGCCATAAAAAAGAAAATCAGGTAAAAATGGGGCATAACCGTTCCGGTACTCAGCGATGTATGTGCAAAGAATGCGGCATAAGCTATACAATAGATCCAAAAAAACACGAATACAGTGAAGAAACAAGACAACAAGCCATCAAAATGCACAAAGAGGGCATAAGCGGAAGAGAAATAGGACGAATACTCGGCATAAACAAAGCAAACGTATATAACTGGATAAAAAAATATACCGCTCATGAAAAAAGCCGGCATTGATCTCTCACACCCGTACTTATGCGGTATACAAAAAACATATAATAAATACAGGGGTGCGAATAATCATAATCTCGCACCCCGCATTCATAATTATCCTTATTCCGTAAATGCTCCGAACTTTCTGAATCTTTGGTATCTCTCTTCAAGCAAAGTTTCCTTATCCTTTGCGCATAATTCTTCAAGTTCCACCCTCAATTTACTTTTAAGCAAATTAGCCGTAAAAGCAAAATCATTCTGTGCCCCTCCGGGTACTTCCTTTATAACCTTGTCTATTATTCCAAGTTCAAGCAAGTCATTTGCCGTTATCTTCATAAGTTCAGCCGCTTCTTTGCTCCTTGAAGCATCTTTCCAGAGTATACTTGCAAATCCTTCCGGAGAAAGTATCGAATAAACCGAATTTTCAAGCATCCATACTCTGTCCGTAACAGCAAGTGCAAGTGCTCCGCCGCTTCCGCCCTCACCTATGACTATAGATATCGACGGAGTCTTCAGTGTAGACATTTCAAGCAAATTTCTTGCTATCGCCTCTCCCTGACCTCTTTCTTCCGCTCCTACGCCGCAGAAAGCACCGCTTGTATTGATAAATGTTATAACAGGTCTGTTAAATTTTTCGGCCTGTTTCATAAGTCTTAATGCTTTTCTGTAGCCCTCGGGGTGAGGCGAACCGAAATTTCTCTCGATATTCTCTTCCGTAGAATGACCTTTTTGTATTCCTATCACCGTAACAGGCATATCATCAAGCATCGCTATACCGCCGACAACCGCCTTATCGTCCTTGAAATTTCTGTCCCCGTGAAATTCGATAAACCCTGTAAAAATGTGATTGATATATTCAAGTGCAGACGGTCTTGAAACTTTTCTTGCAATTTTAACGATTTCTGATGCCGCATTATTACTCACTGCGTTCACAACCTTTCGGATTATGGAGTCGTAAAATTTCTGTAAGTACATTATTCATACAATCCCTTTCTACAATTTTATCTACAAAACCATGTTCAAGTAAAAATTCAGCCGTCTGAAATTCATCGGGTAGTTTCTGCTTTATCGTCTGCTCTATAACTCTTCTTCCCGCAAATCCTATAAGTGCCTTTGGCTCAGATAATATTATATCTCCAAGCATCGCAAAACTTGCCGTAACTCCGCCCGTTGTCGGATCTGTAAGTACCGTCACATAGAGATTACCGTCCTCTGAATGCCTTGCCGCCGCCGCACTCACCTTTGCCATCTGCATTAAAGAAACGATACCCTCCTGCATTCTCGCTCCGCCCGAAGCCGTAAATATTATTATCGGCAGCTTGTTTTTCGTTGCAAACTCAAACGCTCTCGTTATTTTCTCTCCTACAACAGAACCCATACTTCCCATTATAAATCCCGAGTCCATAACGCAAAGCACCGTATCGAATCCGCCTATCTTGCATTTTCCGCATACGACCGCATCACTTACGCCTGTTTTTTCCTGCATTGTTTTTATCTTTTTTTCATAGTCGGGATAGTTAAGCGGATTTTTTGCTTCCATCTTTTTGTCAAATTCCTGAAAAGTACCCGCATCTGCCGTCATTCTTACCCTCTCTTTTGAGCTGACTCTGAAATAATGCGCGCATTCGGGACATATCTTTGATGCACCTATTGATTTTTTGTATATCGCCTGACCGCAGGAAGGGCATTTTATATACATTCCCTCAGGTACAGACGGTGTATTTGCCTCATTTGCACCATCTTTTTTTGTATCGCTCTGCCCGTCGTTTCCGACAGGAAGATACTTGCGTTTTTTAAATAAATTCACAGCTTGTATACTCCTTTCCGCTCAATCATTGTTTGCCAAGCATTTTTTTACCGATAAAAGATGTATCGAACTCACCTTTTATGTAATCCTCGTTATTGAGCAGTTCCATCTGAAAATCTATATTGGTCTTTATTCCCTCTATCACAAATTCGATCAAAGCCCTCTTCATCTTGTCTATGGCTTCTTTTCGTGTTTTTCCCTTTGTTATTACCTTCGCTATCATTGAATCGTAATAAGGCGGTATCGTATATCCGGCATATACGGCACTGTCTACCCTCAGACCGTTTCCTCCTCCCGGAAGAAGAAGATAATTCACTCTTCCCGGCGACGGAGCAAAATTATTTTCGGGATCTTCCGCATTTATACGGCATTCTATACTGTGTCCGTTTATCTTCACATCATCTTGTGTAAACGATAATTTTTCTCCCGATGCAATTTTTATCTGCTCTTTTATTATATCTATATCCGTCACCATTTCCGTAACAGGATGTTCCACCTGAACTCTTGTATTCATTTCCATGAAATAGAAATTTCCGTCTTTTCCGTAGAGAAATTCTATCGTTCCGGCATTTTTGTAATTTGATGCTTTCACAGCCCTGAGTGCCGCCTCGCCGAGTTTCTTTCTCGTTTCGTCATTTATCGCTATACTTGGAGATTCTTCAAGCACTTTCTGATTTCTTCTCTGCATCGAACAGTCACGTTCCCCAAGATGCACCGCATTTCCGTACTCATCCGCAAGTATCTGCACCTCTATGTGTCTTGCGTTTTCTATCATTTTTTCCATGTACATACTGTCATCGCCGAAAGCAGCTCTCGCCTCTGCTTTTGCAGAATTAAAAGCATCTTCGATCTCGCTCTCTTCCCTGACGATCCTTATTCCTCGGCCGCCGCCGCCTGCCGAGGCCTTTATCATAACGGGATAACCGAACTCATTTGCAAGCCTTTTTGCTTCCTGTGCATTTTCCACCGTTCCCTCACTTCCCGGAGTAACGGGAACTCCCGCCTTTATCATCAATGCTCTTGCATTTGATTTATTTCCCATAAGATCTATGGTTTCGGGGTCGGGTCCTATAAATTTTATATTACAATCTCTGCACATAGATGCAAATATGCTATTCTCGGATAAAAAACCAAATCCCGGATGTATAGCCTGTGCTCCCGTAAGGCAGGCAGCACTTATGATATTGTGCATATTAAGATAGCTTTCCGAGCTTTTTGCAGGACCTATACATACAGCCTCGTCCGCAAGCTGAGTGTGGAGTGCATTCTTATCTGCTGTAGAATATACCGCAACGCTTATTATCCCCATCTCTCTGCAAGCCCTTATTATTCTTACGGCTATCTCTCCCCTGTTTGCAATTAAGACCTTATCAAACATATCATCATTCCCTTTATCCTATCATGAACGTAAGTTCTGCCTCGGCAGCCTTTTTATCACCCACATAAGCAATGCCTTTACCCACGCCTGCCGATTTTTTGAGTTTGATTATCTCAACTTCAAATCTAAGTGTATCTCCCGGAACAACTTTCGCTCTGAATTTTGCGTTGTTGATAGCTCCGAAATAAGCAGTCTTTCCCTTAAATTCATCAAGGGATAAAATAGCGACTGCTCCTGCCTGTGCCATAGCCTCTATTATAAGAACGCCCGGCATAACAGGCTCCTGAGGAAAATGTCCCACAAAAAAAGGTTCATTCATAGTCACATTCTTTATGGCTGTTATCTTCTTTCCCTCTTCTATCTCAATTACTTTATCTATAAGCAAAAACGGAGGTCTGTGCGGTATTACTTTCATTATTTCATTTATATCCATCATAATTTTTATCTCCCATATCTGTCAGACTATTCTGAATAAAGGCTGATCGAATTCGACCATTTCTTCATTTTCCACAAGTATTTCGGCTATCTCACCGTCAAACTTGCTTGTTATCTCATTCATTATCTTCATAGCCTCTATTATGCACACGACTTCGCCCTTTGCGACCTTATCCCCGACTTTTTTAAAAGGAGGATCGTTAGGTGATGCACTCCGGTAGAATGTACCCACCATAGGTGAAGTAATTATATCCCCCTCTTTTTCTTCTTCGTCATCGTCGGGTATTATCGTTATAGGCTCTGAAACAGTTTCGGATTCGCTTTTCTGATTTTTTTCGGCTTCTGCTTTCTTACTTGTTTTTTCTTCTCCTGCCGCCGTTTTCTTTTCGCTCTTTGTAACCTCAGCCGAACCGTTTCCCTTATTCATTCTGATATATATATCGCCTTCAAGCTGCATTTCAAAATCAGCAATATTTGAACTCTCGATAGTATATATCAGATCTTTTATCTTATCATATTCCATTTTATTATTCCTCCCATTTTTTAAGACACAATACACCATTATGTCCGCCAAAACCGAAAGTATTACTCAACGCATATTTCATCTTTCTCTCAACGCCCTGATTTACGGTATAGTTAAGATCGCACTCTTCATCGGGTACTTTATATCCTATAGTCGGAGGAACAAAATCATTCTTTAATGCAAGTGCAGTTGCAATAGCCTCAACACCGCCTGTTGCACCAAGTAAATGACCCGTCATGGACTTAGTCGAGCTTATATTTATCTTCTTTGCAAGTTCTTCGCCGAAAGTTTTCTTTATCGCAAGCGTTTCTCCCACATCATTAAGATGTGTGCTTGTTCCGTGGGCATTGATATAAGTTATATCTTCTTTATTCACATTTCCGTCTTCCATTGCAAGCTTCATCGCAAGTGCGGCACCTTCACCCTCAGGTGAAGGTGATGTCATATGGTAAGCATCGCAAGTCGAACCGTAACCGACTATCTCGGCTATTATGTTTGCATTTCTCTGCTGTGCGCTTTCAAGGCTTTCCATAAATACGATTCCTGCGCCCTCACCCATTACAAATCCATTTCTTTCTTTATCAAAAGGAATACTTGCCCTCTTCGGATCATCGCTTGTGGAAAGAGCTTTGAGTGAAGCAAATCCTGCGACTCCCGCTCTCGTTACCGTAGCTTCCGCACCGCCTGCGAGCATATAGTCGCTGTAGCCGTGTCTGATCGCTCTGAAAGCCTCTCCTATGGAATTCGTACCCGTTGCGCAGGCTGTAACAACATCTATACAAGTACCCTTAGCACCGAATTTGATTGCTACCTGACCCGCTGCCATATTGCTTATGACCATAGGTATAAACATCGGAGATACCTTTGAAGGGCCTTTTTCATATAATTTGAAAAGCTGTTCTTCTATAACACCTATTCCGCCGATACCCGAACCGATACTTATCCCGAATCTCGTTCTGTCGATACTGTCAAGATCTATGCCGCTGCTTTTTACCGCCTCATCGGAAGCAACTATGGCATACTGACTGAACATATCCATTCTTTTTGTATCTTTTTTATCCATCGCAACGCAGGGATCGAAATTTTTAAGTTCTCCTGCGACCTTTACCTTGAAATCAGCGGTATCGAAATGTGTTATATAATCTATACCGCATTTTCCCTCTTTAAGACCGTTCCAAAATTCTTCTGCCGTATTACCGATGGGAGTAAGCGCTCCTATTCCCGTAATCACAACTCTTCTGTTCATATTTTCCTCCTACCTCATCACCATACCGCCGTCAATGGCGATAACCTGACCTGTAATATATCTGTTCTTTGCCAAAAATACCGCAAGTTCGGCAACCTCTTCGCTTTCTCCGAATCTTTTGAGCGGTATAGCCTCTATCATTGCATCTTTCACCTTGTCCGAAAGTACATCCGTCATATCTGTCTTTATAAATCCGGGTGCTATCGCATTGCAGGTTATCCCTCTTGCCGCAAGTTCCTTTGCCGCAGAATGAGTTATCCCTATAACGCCTGCTTTGCTTGCCGCATAGTTAGCCTGACCGACATTTCCCATAAGACCCACTACACTGCTCATATTTACTATAGTGCCGCTCTTCTGTTTAAGCATGACCTTGCTTACGTGCTTGACCATATTGAAAGTACCCTTAAGATTCGTATTTATCACCGCATCGAAGTCATCTTCACTCATTCTCATTATAAGTGTATCTTTTGTAATTCCCGCATTATTTACAAGTACATCAACGCTTCCGAATTTATCAACAGCCGCCTTTACAAGTGCCTCCGCCTCGTCAAATTTACTGACATCAGCCTGATAGGCAAGACAGCTCACGCCCTTTGCTTCTATCTCTTTTGCCAGTTCTTCAGGACTTGTACTTCTGTAATTTACGACAATATTTGCGCCCTCATCAGCAAATTTAAGTGCAGTGGCTTTTCCTATACCTTTAGCCGCACCCGTTACGATAACCGTTTTTCCTTTTAACATTCTATCCCCAGTCCTTTGCAAGTTTTTTCAAGCGTAGCAAGATTTTCAACATTATATACCGTAACTTCCTTGCTCACCTTTTTAACAAACGAAGATAATGTTTTTCCCGGGCCTACCTCTATAAATGTATCAACGCCCATCTCTATCATTTTCCTCACGCTCTGTTCCCATCTTACAGGATTCATCACCTGTTTTGTGAGAGTGTCGATTATTTCGCTTTTGTCTTTATATGTATCTGCCGTAAGATTCGTAACAACAGGAATATTTATATCGCTTATTGTTATCTTCTTTAATTCTTCATTTAACTTTTCGCTTGCACTTTCAAGAAGAGAGGTATGGAAAGGGCCGCTCACATTAAGCCTTACCGCTCTCTTTGCACCCTTTTCAAGCACAAGTTCTTCTGCCTTTGCAACAGCCGCCGTATCTCCTGCTATCACTATCTGTCCCGGTGCATTGTAATTTGCTATCATAACTCTTCCCTCTGAAGAAGCCTCCTTGCAAGCCTCCAGTATCTTTTCCTCGTCCAGATTAAGTACTGCGCTCATCGCTCCGACTCCGGCAGCAACAGCCTCTGTCATAAATTTTCCTCTTTTTCTCACAAGTACGACCGTTTCCTCAAAATCAAGCGCACCGCTTACGGAAAGAGCCGTATATTCACCAAGACTCAGCCCCGCAAGTACATCGGGCTTTATCCCCTTTTCTTCAAGTGCTCTGCATACAGCCATACTCATCGTAAATAAAGCAGGCTGCGTAAATTCCGTTTTATTGAGGTCATCGTTTTCTCCGAAGCAAAGTTCACTCACGCTGAAATCAAGTACCTTGTCCGCTCTGTCAAACATTTCCTTACAGCATGGTATATTATCGTAAAGTTCTTTTCCCATGCCTGCGTACTGTGAACCCTGTCCGCTGAAAATAAAAGCAATTTTCATATCATATCTCCTATTATTATA
>JAFUUG010000636.1 GCA_017483905.1 Bacillota bacterium | reverse complement strand
GCCTCTCGCAAACCCGATATAGTGCTCATGTCGCTCCCCAGCGTTGCACTATCCCCTATATCGGTAAAGCAATATCATTATAACATAGGGAGTAACAATTTACACCCCTAAAAATCGAAATTGTCCTTGACAAGGGGTACACTTTAATTTTAGTAAACTTTGTGTGAATTTGACATAGTTGTTTTAAGTGTGTATTATACGACTTTTGGCGTGATAAAGGACGCAGCAATGAAAGGCTTGCCGCAGTTTTTTGTGCGGGGTTTTACAAAATTTGAGAGTGATGATATAATGGAAGACAGTTAAATACAAGGAAGGAGTGAGGTTATGGTTGAGAAGCTTTTAAAGCTTAAAGATAACAAGACAGATGTAAAGACGGAGGTTTTGGGCGGTATAACCACATTTTTGACGATGGCGTACATATTGGCGGTGAACCCGAATATTTTATCGGTAAGCGGAATGGATGTGAATGCGGTACTTATTGCGACAGCGTTGGCATCGGTGGTGGGGATGTTTTGCAATGGCATTTTGGCGAATTATCCATTTGGGCTTGCACCCGGACTTGGCGTAAATGCGTATTTTGCGTATGTCGTATGTCTTAAAATGGGGTATACATGGCAATTTGCGCTATTTGCGGTATTTATTGAGGGTATAATATTTATTATACTGTCGCTTACAAATGTAAGAGAGGCGATATTCAATGCAATCCCGACACAGCTGAAATTCGGTATTTCGGCGGGTATTGGATTTTTTATTTTATTTATAGGACTGCAAAATGCGGGTATCGTTGTTGCGGATAGTGCGACGGCGGTGTCTCTGACAGATTTTAAGACGAATTTCAATACGGTGGGTTTAGGTGCAATACTTGCGCTTATAGGTGTGGTGCTGATAGCGTGAATGCAATATAAAAGGATAAAGGGTTCGCTTTTGATTGACATAGTTGCGGTATGGGTCTGGGTATCATATGCCAAATTGCAGGGATATATGTTCCCGATGCGGAAACGGGTGCTTTCTCACTGCTACCATCTTTTTCGAGTTTCAGTGTGGGCGATCTAAGCAAAACTTTCGGGCAGTGCTTCAATGTTGAGTTCGGAAGTATAAAGATAACCGATTTTGTTGTCGTAGTTTTTGTATTTTTGTTCTCGGATCTGTTTGATACGTTAGGAACGATCATCGGTGTTGCAAATGAGGCGAAAATGCTTGACAAAGACGGGAAAAATGCCGAAAATAAAGCAAGCATTGCTTGCGGATTCGATAGCGACTTGTGTGGGTGCAGTGTTCGGTACTTCAACAACAACAACTTTTGTAGAGAGTTCGGCAGGTATATCTGAGGGCGCAAGAACGGGGCTTGCTTCCGTGGTGACGGGTGTTCTTTTCCTGGCGGCTATCGTATTTGCACCGATATTTACGGCGATACCGTCGTTTGCGACAGCCCCCGCACTTATATATGTGGGATACCTGACTTTGCGGAAAAGCAAAGAAAGTGTCGGTGTTGATGTATATACTTACAGTGATGTTTTTATTAAAATATATTTTCTTATAAGAGAGTTGACGGAACACAAGTTTTTTAAAAAACATTCTATTAAACTGTAACGATTACAAATTAGGTATGTCAGTCAAAGACTATTCGTACTCATATCCAAGCGTAAGTGCATTGGACATCTTGATTCCGAAACAGGCAATATTTAACCAAATACCGGGCGAGGAGGGAATAAAAAACTACGGTTTCAACCGAGGTAAATTATACCGAGTGCACAAATGTTTTGCACGTCGGTATAATTTACAGGAAACTGAAATATTTTCCACTAACGAGTATAAAGTCAGATACGGTATGTCAATGTATTAAATCCTTGATAATTTCTGTAAAGAAGATTTCTCGAATAATATTTGACTACCAACAGCCCCAAACTGTTGATTTTGGAGTTATCGAGAGTTTCCGGCATTGATGTCAATTTTTCCGGAAGCTCGGGAAAAATATCGTATTCTTTGGCATTATTGCGAAGATGCACTTCTATAAATCCCTCATCATCCTCTATCATAGTAAGCTGTGCCAATATTTTTTTTCTTTTTTTTGCGTTTTCGTATATTGCCCCGAATATTTCTTCAAGGGATAATCTCAAACGCTCACGCCTACTTTTTTCAATATGCTGCTCGGATAAAAATGCTTCAACAGAATCAAGTTCACAGAAAACATTCTCTTTATTGACCCAAAAAGATGTACAATAAACAGCTCTTTCTTTTACACGACTCTTGCTTTCCCTTATACGTTCAAAAATGAATAATACAGTCTGTGAAAGCAGTTCCGTAATCGGATAAACAAACCAAACAGCATCGGCTCCAAAAAGAGAGAGAATTAAAAGTATAGGAACCGAAAACCCGATCTGCCGCATAAACACAAGTGCAAAAACCCCTTTATCATTGCCCATAGATTGGATAAGATTCTGCAAAAGCAGGGATATACCCATAAAAATCGCTCCGCTGCCAAAAACTTTTGCAGCATGGTATACAGAAGAAACATCTCTTACATCTTCCATCCCGAAAAGTAAATTCATAACTTGCGGATACAATAGTACAACAGCAGAAAAAACTATTCCGATAATCACCGAATATACTGCACAATACGAAAAAATACGACGAAGTTCGCTTTTGTTGTGTTCGGAATGATATGCGGTAAATATAGGTTGAGCGGTTTTGCCTATAAACTCAAACATAAAAATGAATACTAACGAAATATTTTCTATAATACTATATATACCAACACCCTCGACCCCTGACATATCCGATAAAACATGAATAAATATCAAGCTAAACACCGCACCGAATATATACTCCGTCGAAGTAGCAAAGCCGAGCCTGATAGGCTTAAACAGTTTTTTTAACCCGACAAAATGTGCACGAAATTCAAGGTCACCCTTTGTATGAATTATATAAATAACTGTAATAAGGGCAGCGGCTGCATTAGAGATAAAGAAACCGAAACTGCACCCCGCAATTCCCCAATCAAAGAAGAACAGCAGAATTGCACTTATTATTAGGTTTGATATGCCGCATAGCGTCTGTACAACTATAGAAAAAGTTACATCTCTGTCATTTCGCAGATACGCACTCAAAACCTCTGATATTATTTCGAAAGGTCCTCCGAGAACAATGAAAAATAAGTAACTTTTCGCCATATCGTATACTTTACCATCCTTCGGATCAGCACCGAGAAGCTGCAAAAAGCTATCCTGCATCGGCAAAATAATAAGCGGAATAAAAATGCTTATAATTAAAGTTACAACTACAAATGTATTGAATATATCAAGGGCTTTATCTTTTTTTCCCTCATTCATGAAATCGTTGTAAAATATCGCACCGCCTGTAGACATTCCGAAAGCAATAAAAGAAATCAGCAGAAACAGCGGACTTAAATACCCTACGGCAGCTATTGCCGGCATACCTATTCCATGTCCAACTATTATTGCATCGCCTATCTCTGCTAAAGCAAGTCCCAATCCCGCAAAAGGAGATAAAAGCACACTTCTAAAAAACATACTTCGAGTAAAATCTCCCTTATCCGTCTTATTATTCATTTTTTTTACTCCTATGCAGATTGTTCTTTACTGTAACAATTTTTATTTCGGATGGAGCTATTCCGTCTACAAGAGAATGTATCACATTTCGGTAATCCGAAAGGAAATCCGAAATAAAGCTGTCACTGTATCTCAAACTGTTGTAATACAAATTGCAATAGAGGTCATCTTCTCTGCGGTATATAAAGAAATCAAAACCTTCCTCTTCGTAATCTTGCACTTCCTCATAAAGTGCCTTATCCCCGCAAAAGTCAAAATATGAATCTATATCTTCACCCTGATAGGCAAACCCCGAATCTATAGGCACGACATCCGGTTCATAAAGGGAATGCAGCCGACAAAGCATAATATTATTTTGCGTATCTCTCACAAAATCATCGGCGGATGTATCACTGTTCCATTTTACGCAAAGAGGATAATGCCTGTACAAAGCTCCAAATGTGCGTATATATCGGGCATCATCACGAGCACTGTATATGCTTAGTCCTACTGCCGAGGTTTCTCCGTTACAGCTTGCCTGCATAAATCCGTATGCTGCCGCAAGCAAAGATGCTATGCTTATCTTTTTCTCGCTTGTGTATTTATCGACTTTAGCAAGATCAACTCCGATAGGAACCATTATATACTTTGTTTCGTTTTCATCTTCTTTGCATTCAAGGTCGCCCTCAAGATATGAGGGTCTATCCGTAAATGTGCTGACAAAATTTCTGTTCCATTCTCTTTTCTTTTCATAAGCATCGGTATCTATTTCCGCCTCTATTTGGTCGTAATAGTCAAATACACTGAATTTCTCAACTTCCAAAGTATCGACGTTATATGCTCTGTCAATATCTTCAAGAAATACCTCTATAGAAGATCCGTCAGCTATCGGATGAAGAAAATCAAAATAGAAGATCTTGCTTATATTACCATCGGATTCGGTTATCTCAAATATACGTGTAACGAACATTCTTGTTTCGGGCTTATTCATATATTGTCGGATAGATTCCCGAAGTTTATCATATTCTTCACGGCTGATTTTCTCAATAGTCGGCTTAATATCTTTAAGATCTCCGTCTATCCACCTCAAAGAATCGTCTATGACAGTAAGTCTTGCATCTACAGCAGGGTGAGCAAGAATAGCTTTCTCAACTGCATCCGCAAGCCTATTGAGGTCAGTTTTGCCGCCAAGGTACACAGTGGCATCACAATGCACGCCATATCCATCTTCAAGCTCATTTCCCCATATATAATGTATTTTGTGCAATGGACCAAGGAAATGATTTTTCTTTTTTTCTTTATTCACGAAATTTTTATTTTTATCGAGAAGTTTAGCCATTCCTCTTGGTGTTCTGCCCTCATATATCAGCTTTAAAGAAAGGTCTAATCCGTCACATTCGGCGATAAGCTGCATTATTCTGAGACTATCACCTCCGACTTCAAAAAAATCAAGTTCTGCACTTGCACGCTTAAACCCAAATACCGCAGCAAAACCGTCAGCAATTATTTTTTCCGTTACGCCTATAGGTTCGATATATTCTTCATCGGTTTCGAGTTTGAGAACGGGCAATGCCTGCTTATCAAATTTGCCGTTTTGGTTCAGAGGTATTTTTTCTATTTGCTTAATAACAGAGGGTACCATATAAGGCGGTTTATTTTCGCCTATATACTTTTCAAGTGCCTTTATATCGATCTTTTTATGTGATGTGACATAAGCTGCAATATATTTGCCGCCCGCCGGGTAATCATAAGCTGCTGCGGCAGCATGCTCTACATCGGGATATTGAAGTATTACTTTTTCAACTTCATCAAGTTCTATGCGAAAACCTCTTATCTTTACAAGTCCGTCACGCCGTCCGACAAATTCAATGTTTCCGTCGGGACGGTATCGAACTATATCACCGGTACGGTAAACCGTGGAATACATAGGTTCATCGGAAAATGGATTTGGAATAAATGATTTTGCCGTTTCTTCGGGGCGGTTTAGGTAACCTCCCGTTACCTGTTCGCCCGCTACCCAAAGTTCGCCCTCTTCCCCAACGGATACACGCTCTCCGCTGCTGTTCACAATGTAAATTGCCGTATTATCCATAGGCTTTCCGATAGGTATATCTTCCTCGTATTCCGTCATCATATAGCAGGTAACTGCAACAGTTGTTTCGGTAGGACCGTACTGATTAGCTATCATATACGGATATGCAAACTTAAACGGCAAGAGTTTTTCTCCGCCACCAACAATTATTTTTAAAGATGGACATTTCATCACAGATGCAAACTGGCGCAAAACTTGATTCGGAAGATCTATAAGTTTAACTTCATGGCGATTTATAAGCTCCGCAAGTGCGTGAAGATCCAGTTTTACCTCCTGCGGCACAATTATAACGGCAGCACCTATAGTAAGCGCAGGGAAAATATCTGTAAGAGAGCCGTCAAAGCCATAACTATTGTAGCAAGCGATCGACCAATTTGGCTCTACTTCAAAATATCTCCTATACCACGCAGAATATGCCGTAATATTGCGGTGAAGAATTTTTACACCCTTTGGAATACTCGTAGTCCCCGATGTATATATAACGGTAAAAAGATCTTCGGGATTTGGGCATGATATTTCCTTATGATTCTCGGGAACAGAAAGAGCGGATATTTGTGAGATCCAAAGCACGGGGCAGGAAACGTCCTCAAAATTATCTGTTCTTTCCTTTAAAAAATCGTCTGCAATTATCAGTTTGGCATTGGCATCTTTGACCATAAAGGCAAGACGTGTATCCGGATAACTCGGGTCTAAAGGTTCGTATGCGCAGCCGCTTTTCAGCACTCCCAAAGATGCAATAACCATATACTCACATCTCGGTATGAAAACAGATACAACATCGCCCCTGCCGAGTCCCATATTGTTTATATAGTATGCCAGTGCCGATGAGAGCTTATCCACTTGAGAATATGTATATGAATTTTCTTCGTATACAACAGCAATATTATCGGGATAAATTTCCGCACTTTTCTCAAATAGCTCCACAACAGTGGTACTGCGATCATAAAAATGTTTAGTATCATTGAAACTGTCAAGTAATTTGATTTTTTCTTTTTCCATAGCTATTCCTCACAATTCAAGCAATCCACACAAATCGGTATCTTCTTTCTGCAATGCGGCAGTCATTTCGGAATACACTTTCGCAAAGTTAAGCATTGCACTTTTGGTATAGCAGCCTGCATTATAGTTTATCACAAGAGAATATGTGCCGTCATCGTGAGCATTAAGCTCAATATCTATCGTGTTTTCAGCTCCTTTCACCTCATCATCATCCAAATTGATTAGCTCCGCATACGAATTGCCTATCTTTACTTTTCCTCGCCTGCCTATTGCACCTTTTTGAAGTATAAAGCAGGCTGTATTATCCAAAATACCTGTGTTGTAAACATAGTCAAGGCTTTTTCGGTACTTCATACTGTTCTTTATTTTCTCACCAAGACCATCAAGGAATATTTCGGGAGTCAGTCCACGCTCAAAATCCCAGCGTATGGGGAACTGTTCAAGCATTATACCCATAAGCTCCATTTCCGTCTTTGTGTTTCGCCCATTATGCACCCAACTCATTATAACATCGCTCCTACGGGTCACTTTTGCCATTGTAAGCAATGCAGCACCAAGGAAAAATGTTTGTTCCGTATAACCCTTTCCTCTGAAGAAGTTTTTTTGAATTGTATCTATCGGCACTTCAAACTCATCATCAAGGCAGTCAATATTTTCGTCCCCATCCATTGGCGGAAGATGCTTTTCAGCATCAAAACCCTCAATCGTAGCCTGCCAATACCGCTTTCCCTCTTCTGCCAATTCATTTGTGGTCTTTAATTCCTCGGCTATGTATGCGGCATAGCTTGAACCGCGATGTATGCGTATAACACTCTTTTTTTCTGTTGCTTCTTTCAAAAATGATGAATACCTTTTACTGAGTTCCCTCGCAAAAACCAAAATCATGGCTGTGCCATCGGTTATGGCATGGAAGAAATCCATGAGAAAATATTTTTCGATAGGTGTACGGATCAAACGGAAATTCCATAGCTGATGATCTATAATTTCGTAATGTTTCCTTAATTTGCCTTTTATCTGCTCAAATTCCTCGGAAGTCATCTCCTCTACAACGACGGTGCTTGTTTTACCGTCAAACCTTTGACATATATCTCCCGTTGTTTTGTCAATGACAAATCTGCACTTAAAAATATCGTGGTCTGCTATAATGGAATTGACCGCTTTCGCAAATATATGCAGATCTATATCGTAGTTAAGCCTTGCAAGCGAACCTGTATTCATCATAGTAGAACGTGCCTTGAAAAACTGCGTATCAAGCATCAACCGCTGTATCGGTCGCAAAGGATATATAACAGGCGAGGGATTTTCATCCTTATCCGGTAAAACTATGTCAAATACATTATTAGACCCTGTCATATTGAAAACTTCCATTATAGGCTCTGATGGCGAAACAATATTAAATTTTATATTTTTTTTATCGGCAATTTTTTTGGCAGCTATAAGACTTCTTATCCCCATTGATGATGTATAGACAAGTTCTGACATATCAATTCTTATTTCTTCCATTCCCTCGGCGTGCTCTGCAATAGCTTCGTCAAGTTTGTCTGCGGTGTTATAATTTAACCTTCCCGATAAGATAATATTTAAAACATTTCCCTGCGGCTGCAATTTAATACTTAATTCCATAATCATCTTCCTCTCATTTATATGACGGGGTTTTATATACTCATGAACGGAAATAATTTCCGTTCATGAGTGCGCCGACTGCGTGCCACAAAGTAGCTAACTGCCTTATACGCAGTCGTGTGCATAATTTATACCGAGTGTGCAAATATTTTTGCACACCGGTATACATCCCAACTTCCTGCCTTGTAAATATCGTTAGGCTTGCTGCCGACTGTAGGAATTTGGTCTGCCGTCAATTTCAGTGTATCGCCCTCATAACCTGTCAGGGTAACGGTTTTATCTGCCATTGTATCATCATTCCAAGAACCGTTTGCTACTTTGAATGTTACGGTTTTGCTTATGCTGTCTTTCTGTGCATAGGTATATGTGTAGGTCGTATCTGCTGTGATTGCTGTTTCAGTACTCGGTGTTACATCCCAATTTCCTGCTTTGTAGGTATCGTTAGGCTTGCTGCCGACTGTCGGAATCTGTTCAGCCGTCAATTTCAGAGTATCGCCATCTATACCCCATAGAAAACGGCTGTCGGCTTTGCCTGAGCTACTAAATTTGAAGGTGTACCGGTTCCGCTATACTCATCAAGCAATGTTTTGCCGCTGTAGTACGCAATACTTCCCTCTTTTTTTATAGTTTGCTGTTCCGCTGTTGGCAGTATGCTGCCAATCAAGCCATAGAGTTGGGTCAGCTGATGCGCTGTATATCACAGCAAGATCATAATCGGAGTTCAAATACAGTGCGTCACAGGCAATATTCATGCCACTATACTCGGCATATTGTTCACCATTTTTTGAATAGAACAGATTTACCCAATTTGCCGGCGGTATGGCATATATGCCGTAAATGAGAGTGGTACCATCTGCCTTTGCCTGTATAGTCAGATGTGCCGGATTGAAAGATTCCGAATGCCCAGTGAGATATTCATTGTATTCAGCCAATATTGTGGCAGAGTCATAATACGCAATATGTCCGTTGGTTCCTTCCACATCTTCAATTTTGGACGGTTGCGTTCCGTACAAATTGTGTTTGATGTAATCTATAAATACCGCAGGCGCACTTGCCCCCTCGTACAATACCGCAAATTGAAAACCCGCATTAATCTGTCCTTCCGAATAGGCAACCACACTGTAACCACTATACTGTGCAAGCTCAGTTAGCCAATAATTTTCATAGAGAACGTGCCAGTCGTCACAATTAATATGATTCAAAAAGGAATAAAAATTTGCATTTGCATTGGGCGAAACGGTAACCGCTAAACTATAATCGAATGCATATGAATCCGAATAACTATTCGTATAAGCGGTGTATCTCCCTGATGCCGTAAATTTGCCCGTGTAACCAGAGGGAATAGTGAATTGAATGTAAGAATCACTAACACCTTCAGTACCGATACTATTGTCAGACACGTTTACGTTGCCGGTAACATATCCCTTGTTCTTATTATATAAATTTTTGATGATTTGATCCAAATTCCCATTTTCAGTATTATAATCCATCTTATAAACCTTAGATGACAGCAAAAGTGACACTACATCTAAATATTGTAAATCTGTTTTAAATATGGCGTTAAATTTATTTTTTCAGGAATTGTGATATTGCATAATTTATATATTTCTTTAACTTGTTTATTGGGGTGTTCAATATATACAATATCATTTTTTGAAT
>JAFUUG010000635.1 GCA_017483905.1 Bacillota bacterium | reverse complement strand
GCTTTGTTCGATATTTTTTGATAAAGATACAAAAAAATAAATCTACAAACGGAGGTAATCTTTATGCAGAAAATTACAAAAGAGAGATTACTTGAAATGCAGAATGTCGATTTAATGACTGTAGATAAATCGGAATTGGTGGATATACGGAATGTTAAGGTAAATAAGGACTTGGATATAAAAGAGCGAATTGCTGACTATGTAAATCAGATAAAGAATCCGTACTGCTTTTTGTGCGGTGATGTGGTAGTAAAGGTAAGCTACAACGAAAACGGGAAACCACTTGAAAATCTTCTTGAAAATTACTTGAGGAAAAAATTTTTATGAAATATCTTGCATTGATAAGCCTGTAATGCTATAATGGAGGTGGACTAAGTTAAAAGAGCCTCAAATAGATTACGGTTTTTAACTAATAAACTGTTTGAGGTGATGTAAATGAAAACAAATCTTATCTACAATACCGCCGTATATCTACGCTTATCTCGTGAGGACGGAGATAGGTTAGAGAGCGACAGTATTGCAAATCAACAGGCACTTATCGAAGCCTATCTGAATTCGCACTCGGAATTTAGGCTTTATAAAGTTTATGCCGACAGAAACCATACGGGAACGAATTATGACCGCCCTAATTTTAAGGCTATGATGACCGATATAACATCGGGAAAGGTAAACTGCGTTATCGTAAAGGATCTGTCACGCTTGGGCAGAGAGTATATTGACACAGGAAGATATTTGTTAAGCATATTCCCTGCACATAACACACGCTTTATAGCCATAAATGACGGTGTTGATACCAATGACACAAGCACAATGGACTTTATCCGTCTGCATTTCAAGAATTTGATAAATGATATGTATTGCGGTGATACTTCTTTGAAAGTGCGTTCAATACTTCAAATGAAATGCAAAAACGGCGAATTTGTGAGTGCTTTTGCTCCTTATGGATACATAAAAAATCCCGAAAATAAAAATCATCTTATCGTTGACGAAACTGTGCGTTCTGTCATTATTGATATTTTTAACTGGAAACTTAGCGGAATGAGTGCGTTAAGAATTGCCGAAAAGTTAAATTCTCTCGGTATCGCTTCACCTATGGAGCATAAGCGAGAACTTGGCATAAAGTATAATTACTGTTTCCGCAAAAACACTACGGCAAAATGGGATGCTAAAAGCGTAAACCGAATATTGCAGAATAAAGTATATATCGGAACACTTGAACAGAGCAAGACGACAACACCCAACTACAAAATAAAAGTACGCTCGGAAAAGCCAAAAGATGAGTGGATAACCGTTGAGAACTGTCACGAAGCAATAATCGAAAAAGACCTTTTTGAACAAATAGGCAGACTTCTCAAGGAAGATACTCGTGTTTCGGAAAATAACAGTTATGTTTACCCTCTTTCAAGCATACTTAAATGTAGCGAATGCGGCGGCAATATGACAAGAAAAACAGTAACAAGCGGCGGGAAAAAGTATGTTTATTATGTTTGCATAAACAACAAAACAAAAAACGGCTGCACGAATAAGACGGTATTCTCCGTTGATAAACTGGATAAAATTGTACTTGAAGCGTTAAATAGCCATATAAACAGCTTTATAATGTTGAATAAGCTGTCGGAGTATATTCTCACTTTACCGTATCGCACGAGAGAGATCGAAAAGCTGAACACCCAAAAAGACAGGTGCGAAGAAAAGATAGAGCAAATCAAAAAGTATAAGTTAAGTCTTTATGAGGACTATACCAACGGCTTTATCGACAGCGAAGATTACAAAGACTTTACTGCAAGGTATAATGAAGAAATAGAAACAAACAGGCAAATAATCGCAAATTTGACAACCGAAGCCGATATAATAGCGGAAAATAAGCAAGGCTCGCTCGAAACATTAAAGAAATTTGCGGCAAACGGTGAAATAACCGCCTTGACAAGAGAAGCGGCGGTATCACTTATTGATAAGGTCGCAGTTGTGGATAAAAAGCATATTTCGGTATCATTCAAATTTCAGAGCCAGCTTGACACATTAAGCAGCTATATTCAGAGATCACCCGATTTTCAAAATTCAGAAATGGCGGTGATATAATGGCGAGAAAAAGCAGAAAAGAAACGGTCTTATCAAATGTAAAAACCGATACCGCATTGGTAAACCGCACAGGAGTATATTTAAGGCTGTCTATTGCCGACAACGGTATCACAGACGGGAATTCCATAGAAAATCAGCGTAATTATGTTATAAGCAGATTGTCGGAATTAGCCGACATAAACATTGAAAAGATATACACAGAAAACGGACACACAGGCACAACATACGAGCGTGCCGTATGGCAGGAACTTATTTCCGACATTATGGCAGGCAAAATAAACTGTATAGCCGTTAAAGATTTTTCCCGAATGGGCAGAAATCTTCTTGAAACAAGCAATTATCTTGAAAAAGTATTTCCTTTTTTGAATGTGCGTGTTATTTCCCTTAACGATAACTTCGACAGCAGCAGAGATAACTTTAACCGCAGCTTTGTTGAAGCTTGTTTCAAAAATCTTATGAATGAATGCTATTCAAGAGATATATCTAAAAAGGTACGCACAGGAATACAAGCAAGGCGAAGTTTAGGATTTGTACAAACCAGTCAAATACCTTATGGGTATAAAAAATCAGAAGATGGGCAAAGACTTGTCATTGATAACAATACCGCACCTGTTGTTAAGAAAATATTCGAGTGGAGAAAAAACGGAAAAAGAATATGCGAAATAATAAAAGCACTTAATTCTCTTGCCATACCTTCACCCGGCAAATATCGCTACGAACAAAGCGACGGCAAAAAATATGCCAAATTTGCTAATTCTGCTTGGCAAGTCAAAACTCTCAGAGGCATTATTGCAGATCGTACATATACAGGATGTCTAATACAGAACAAAACCTATACCAGTGTGTTCAATGTTGGTCTAAAAACAAAAAAAATAAGCGAAGATGAGTGGGATATTAAGGAAAACGCACACGAAGCCCTTGTAAGTAAAGAAGATTTTGAATATATACAAAATCTTGAAAAAAAGCCTTACACCCATCGCAAATATGATTATCATCTGAAAGGGAAAGTTAGATGTGGTTTGTGTGGATATTGTATGCTGCGAAGATTGGACAAAAAACACGATCCCACATATATTTGCGTAAGCCAAAGGAACCAAATCAAAGAGCCTTGCGGTTGTTTTATACACGAAAGTGAGATATATGAAAGTATAAGAGCGAGTATAAGAATAAGTTTAGACTTGATAGATAAAAAAATCAATCTTATCAAAGCTGTTCAATCCTCAAAAGAATACAAATCCTTAATGGCGGAACACAATAAGCAGGTTACTCGCATACTTGGAGAAATACGAAGTCTGAAATATAAATCGGCTATTTTATATGAGGACTTCAAAAACTGTATTTTAAGCGAGGCGGATTATATTGAGCTTAAAAATCAATACAGAACTGAAATAGCTGAACAAAATAAATTGCTTGAAAAACTGAACAGAAAAGCAAATAGAGAAAAAATAGCTGAGAAAAATGCAAAAATACTTACTAAATATATTGAAGATATAAACAAATGCAATTTCAGCGATGAATATGTATTTTCTTTTGTCAGAAATATTTCCGTATATCCAAACAAAAGAGTTGAAGTATCATTTATATTCAAAAATGAGTTAGAGGTACTTGATGATTTTTTGGATAAATATACGGAGGTGACAATATGAGTTATTCGATAGGAGTTTATTTAAGGCTTTCCGATGATGACAGAGATATTGATAATATCAAACTTGAAAGTAACAGTATAGCTCATCAGAGAGCATTTATAAAGCACTTTATATCAACAAAATCTGACTTACTGAATTCTGAGGTTAAGGAATATATTGAAGATGGGTATTCGGGAGTAAACTTCAAAAGACCTGCTGTCACGCAGCTTTTAGAAGATGTAAAAAAAGGCTTGATAAACTGTATTATCGTCAAGGATCTTTCGAGATTTGGAAGAAATGTTATAGAGGTCGGAGATTATCTTGAAAAAATATTTCCCTTGTTAAATGTACGATTTATTGCAATAAATGACAGCTACGACAGCCATAAGCAAGGCAACACATATCAAGCCTTAAACATTGATGTTGCGTTCCGCAACCTTATGAATGAAGCATATAGCCGAGATATATCGCAAAAAATAAAGGCTACAAAGAAAATGCAAAAGGAGCAAGGCAAAGTATTAGGCGGCAAAGCACCTTTTGGCTATAAAGTTGAAAATTACCGATATATTATAGACGAGGAAACCGCACCTATTGTAAGAAACATATTTAATCTTGCCGCAAATGGTGTAAAATTCATTGAAATAGCAAGGCAATTAAACAATGATAAATTCGCTTTAAGTAAAAAAAAGAGATGGACGGCATTGATTGTAGCAAGGATACTTCACAACAAAGCATATATCGGTACATTTATAGGTAACAAAAGTACAACAATAGCACCGAAAATGAAAAAATTAAATTCTGCTGAAAACTGGATCATAATAGAGAATCATCATCCTGCTATTATTGATAAAGATGTTTTTGAAAAGGTCACAAAAAGGTTTAATAAGTCCGGTCACAGCAAAAAGGATAATTCTTTTTATTCTGAATTGAAAGGCAAAGTTAAATGTGGCTGCTGCGGAAGATTACTTACAAGGCACTATCTGTCGAATTACGCAAAGAACATCCAAACAAAAATGTATCTTACCTGTGACTACGGAACTTTGCAGAATTGCTGCAAAGAAAGAATATATGTCGAGTCGCTAAAGAATACGGTCATTGAAATATTAACAGCACAAATTCAGCTTGTTATGGCTGATTTTGAAGCGTTAAAAAATAATATTTCCAATGGAATAGAGATAAATGAACAGGCAGAAAAAAAGTTACTATCTGAATTAGAACTTTGTAAAAAACAGAAATCTGTGCTATATACGGACTATAAAAGCGGAATATTTACAGCTGCTCAATATCTTGAAAAACGAGAAAGCCTTAATGAAAAAGTTTCCGCATTAAATGAGCAGCTCCTCGAACTTGCAGAGCATAAAGGTGATCGTGAAACGGTAAATACCTTGAATGATATAATCAATACACTAAAAAATGATACAATTACACAAGAACAGCTTATCAAAGATTATATCAAGGAAATCAATGTATACGCAAGTGATAAAATAGAAGTAAAGTTTTCGTTTGAAGATTTGCTTTGAAAAATTTATAAATATTTTTTGTCTTTGCTTGACTTACTCCCATCCTTGCCCACATACTTTCGCAACGTGCATTATCGTGACATCTTCCGCCTGCGCTGTTCATACTTTGTATAATTCCGCAGCGTTGTACCGTTTTACGATATTCTTCACTTGTGTATTGACTGCCTCTATCTGAATGAATTATACAACCATTAATATCCGGATAAGCTTTTTTGCATTTTCGAGAGTATGACAACAAAGCGATGCCTTCATATTATTTTCGATAGCAAGCCCGAGGGGCATCAGGTCGAAACAATCAAATATTGCCAATACATACACCTTCCCATTACTTCCTTTCAATTCGCTGATATCAGTTACAGCCTTTTGGAGAGGTCTTGAAGCCGTGAAGTCACGTTTCAAAAGATCGTCAGACTTGCGAGCTTCACGTTCTGCTTTCGTTATTCCGTTAGGTTTTCTGCGTGGCTTATGGATAAGTTCGATCTTTTCCATTACTTTACGAATAGTCCCCTCGCTTGGTATGTAAATAATTACACTTCCTTCTTTTTTGTTATTTTTCTAAAAAAAATGACGAAACAAAAAATGAACGATAAAACTCATTGACTAAAGAAAAAAAATGTAATACTATATTATATAGTTAAAATTTCAAACAAGGGAGTTTATTTGTATGGATAAAAGTTTTTTTAAGAAAAACAGAGAAAAACTTTACAGTTCTATGAAAGATGATTCCGTATGTATATTGTTTGCCGGAAAAGCCCCCGTCAAAAAAGGTGATGAAAGATACCCCTTTTCCCCCGACAGTAATTTTTACTATTTCACGGGAATAGACAAAGAAAATATAATAGCGGTCTTTGTAAAGAAAAACTCTGCCATGTCCGAAACGCTTTTCATAGAGAGAAGTGACAGGAAGAAAGCAAAATGGGTAGGCAATGTCATTTCAGAGAAAGAATGTCGTAAAAGGTCTGCAATAAAAGAAATCGAATATTTAAGTGAATTTAAAGAAAAAATATCAAATATCATTTTTGAAAAAAATATCCACTTTCTGTATCTCGATCTTGAAAACAGATATTTTGAGGGTGGCGGGATCAGCCATAGATTTGCAAAAAAAATAAAAGAAGAATACCCCCACATAAATATCGAAAATATATATTATGATACTGCGAAATTAAGAAGTGTTAAAAACACCTATGAAGAAGATAACATAAGAAAAGCCATAGAAATAACAAAAAATGGCATTTATTCCATGATGAAAAATTCAAAGCCGGGAATGTATGAATATGAGATAGAAGCATATTTTGATTTTGAACTCAAAAAAAACGGTGTTCGGGAAAAAGCATTTGAAAGCATTGCAGCGAGCGGAAAAAATGCCACTACACTTCATTACAGTGAAAATAATTCAAAAACAGAGGACGGCGATCTTATATTATTCGATGTGGGTGCAAAATACGGTCATTACAGTGCCGATATAACAAGAACTTTTCCGGTAAACGGAAAATTTACAAAAAGACAAAGAGAAATATATGATATAGTCCTTGAGGGTCAGAAAAAGGTAAAAGAAGCCATAAAGCCGGGCATACCTTTCAAAAGGCTTAATGAAGTACTTACAGAACATTATGAAACCGAACTCAAAAAAATCGGTCTGATAAAAGATAAGAAAGAAGTCAGAAAATATTATTATCACGGAGTAAGTCATCTGCTTGGCTTAGAAACTCACGATGCAGGCCGTCATAACGAGGGCGAGCTGAAAGTCGGCATGGTTCTTACGGTCGAGCCGGGTCTTTATATAGAAGAAGAAAACATAGGAATAAGAATAGAAGACGATGTGATAGTAAGAGAAAACGGCTGTGAAGTCCTCTCGGAAGATATAATAAGAAGTGCCGATGATATAGAGGAGTTTATGGCAAAATGAAAAAAGATATAAAAGAAAGCGACTTATACGAACCGGTAAAAAAGCTTCTTGAAGAGAACGGATTTGAGGTACAGGCAGAAGTTAAAGGCTGTGATATTGCCGCTAAAAAAGGTGATGAGCTTGTAATCGTAGAACTTAAAAAAAATTTCAATCTTAAACTTGTCTATCAGGTACTCGACCGAAAAACACTCAGCGAAAATGTATATGCCGCAATCCCCAGACCCAAAAGCTTTAAAGACAAAAATACGAAAAATATGCAGAAGCTTCTCGAAAAACTTAAAGTCGGACTTATCGTCGTATCAGCAGACAGTGAATTTAAAAGAGCAGAGGAAATATTTGCTCCGGGTGAGAGTGCCGCAAGAAAAAACAGCAAAAAGAGAAAAATTGTCGATAAAGAAATACAAGAGCGCAAAATGTCCGTCAATACAGGCGGAGTGGGCGGTACGCAGATAATGACAGCATATCGTGAGCGTGCCGTTGCCCTTGCCTGTATCATGGAAAGAGTTGACAACATAACCACAAATATGTTAAAACAAATATATGGAGATAATAAAGCAGCCGTAATGGCAAGAGCAAATTTTTACGGCTGGTTTAAAAAAATAGAACGAGGAGTATATGCCCTGTCAGAAGAGGGCAGAGATTACCTCGCAAAAAACGAAAATAACGAAGTAGTCAAATTTTACAGAAAAGAGGCAGAAAAATACAATGTTTAATTTAGGAAGAAACGACAAATGCTGGTGCGGAAGCGGCAGAAAATACAAGGCTTGCCATGAAAGGATCGACGAGGAGAAAATAAATCCGTGGATATCCAAAGGCTACCCTATC
>JAFUUG010000634.1 GCA_017483905.1 Bacillota bacterium | reverse complement strand
TGCATCTATCGAGAATATGGCGAAAAAAGGTTATCTCGTGGGAGTTGGCGACGGAAGATTCAATCCTGACGGAACAACGAAAAGAGCCGATTTTACAATAGTTCTTGTAAAAATGGCAGGTCTTGAGGGACAGAGCGAAGATCTTTATGAAGATGTAAGAGGAAACGAATATTATGCAGATTATGTGAGAACAGCAAAATATAACGGCATTGAGGGAGGAGTAAGTGAAAACTGTTTCAGACCTAAAGATGCCATTACAAGAGAAGAAATATTTGTTATGATATACAAGGCTCTTAAACTCAAGGGTGTCGATATGGATACAAATACGGGAGTGCTTGACAAATATGCTGACAACAGCTATATAAATGATGACAACAGAGAAGCGATAGCTGCACTTGTTAATATGGGAATAGTTGTCGGTACGGGAGATGAACTTGAGATAACGAATTATATCACAAGAGCACAGATGGCAGTTCTGCTTGACAATATAGATGAATATTTTGAGTGAGAATATAAGAAATAAAAATGGTGTTCGGTGAGACCATTCGGGAGAATGAACACGGCTTAGAACAGGTAAACGAGCAAAAGTAGAAGTATTTTTGCTCGTTTTCTGTATATTATCTATGAAAGGAAACAGTATGAGCAACGAAAAAGACATTTTGGAAAAGCACCTTGAAAGTTTCAATGATGTGTTTTCGGATATGATGAATGTATTTATCTTTGACGGAGATGAAGTAATAAGTGAAAACGATCTGGAAGATGTCAATACAAATTCATTTTATGTTGAAAACAGCAAGACAAAAGAACAGGAACGAGATGTAACCAAAAAATGGATAAAGGAAAATGTTATAATATCATTTATGGGAATAGAAAATCAGACGGTGCAAGATCCCATGATGCCCTTAAGGGTCATAAGCTATGACGGTGCATCATACAGATATATGCTTGCAAGCGATATACCACCTTGTCCTGTGATAACATTTGTATTGAATTTTTCGATGAAAAGATGGACAACTAATAAATCTGTCGTTGATTGTGTGAATATAAACGATAAATTAAAGCCGTTTGTGAAGAATTATGAGATAAATGTTATTGATGTGGCATATCTTTCAAGGGAAACGGTAAACAAATTTAAAAGTGATTTTAAGATAATTGCGGATTATTTTGTACAGATGAGAGAGACGGGCGAATATAAGCCTATGACGGATAATGTCAAACACGTTTGGGAATTACTCTTGCTTATGGGAAATTTGACGGATGATGATAAATTTAAGTTAGAGTATTACAGGGAGCATAGAAAGGAGCCGATGAATATGTGTGAATGGCTGGATAAGGTTGTAAATAAAGGAATAGAAAAAGGAATAGAAAAAGGAATAGAAAAAGGCGGACGCGAAAGAGCAATAAATGATGCTATCAGATTTCTTAAATTAGGCAAACTTACTTCCGAAGAGATTGCACAAGGGGTTGATCTACCACTTGAAGAAGTTATTGAATTGAGTGAGAAGATAGAGACTATGACCGTCTGAGGGGGTGCGGAGGTATTACTCAAACGACAAGAGATGCAGGGGATTTTGGGAAAATAATCATTGATGCTCTAAGAAAGAAATTTATTATAGTAAGCGACATTAAAAAATGTCGCTTACTATAACCCTCCGGGGGATGCACACGACTGCGTATAAGGTAGTTAGCCGCTTTGCGGCACGCAGTCGG
>JAFUUG010000633.1 GCA_017483905.1 Bacillota bacterium | reverse complement strand
TCCCACAATCTATCAGTATCTCCTGATAGGCTGTGGGGTTATTTTTTGTTTTTTCAGTTAGATATTATATTTTTAATATCTTGGGTAGTCTTAAGATGTTTTCCCAAGGGGTACCATGGGAACATAGAGGAACGCAGAAAATCAACAAAAATCCTCCAAAACTCGATCAGAGTTTCGGACTATTTTATTTTTTTACCATAAATAACATATATTTGAGTAAAGTGTATTACAAATCACTTTACTTGCGATCTTACTTCCTAATTTATATGATATGTGAACTGTTCAGATGATAAGTAATTATTTAATACTATTATTTTCTTTTAGCCTATTCTTTATCATTCCTCTATTATCCTATATATACTATTATCTCTTGCCCTGACCTATTGATCTGTTTCCGAGTCCCTATATATTATATATATGTTATATAATATATAAATGATATTATAGATATATATAGTATTATATTTAATAATCATAAGATTAAAGCCATCTTTTATAAGCATCTCTTAACTTTAACATTTGTTCCCTTTAGTGCATTTTTGCATAAGTAATCTTATTTTATGCATTTTAGTGCATAAACTTGGTTTAACAATACATCTGCTTAGAATCTTGTATTTATGCCTATGTTATTCATCATCATTAAGTATCTTATTCGCAATATCCTCATCATCCCACTCCGGATAATTATCTATATAGAAAATAATTTTTTTACATTCCGTCTCGTTTACATCATATAAGTCCATTAAGGCATCTTCATCATAACTATTTTTCTTTTTCCGTATCAAAGATATTGTTTTTGTGTATTTCCCGAATTTTTCATGTTCCTTATCTCGCATATACAAAGTCATATATTCCCGCCTCCATTTCTTATCTTTCTTTACAACATCAACAGCTGTATCTATACTTTTCACATAGTCTGTCTTTGGAACTCCACCTGCAATATAATTTAATGTATCCTTTAGTTCTTCGCTTATATCGCCTATTTTTCCATTTACATTCACAACAACTTTTATGGCATCGTCATCAAGCGTTATATTTCTCTCTTCATCACAGCGATTTTTGAATGTATAAATATATCTGTCCTTTCCGAATGGGTCAAAAGTACATATAAATATTACAAAACTTTTTTTGAGTTCAGCATAATCTTCTCCCTTATCGATAATATTCAAATCAATAATTCCCTGATAATACCTCATTCTCTTTGGAAGATTTTTCTTGCTTGTTGTCTGTATTTCAACATTATATACAGTATTTTTATCATCTTCAACATATACATCAAGACGGACACTTTTTGAATCATACCTTTTATCAATAGTCTTTTGAAGTTCAGGATATTCTATCTGCCTGATCTTTATGTTCAGTATGTATTCAAGCAATGGCTTGCAAAGTTTCGGATCGCTCATAACCGCACCAAACATAAAATCATCAGCAATAGTAAGTTCTTCTATCTCTTTTCTTTTTTTCATTTCAGCCTCACATAAATTATTCTCTCTCATTCTTCTATATATAATAACAAAAATATCTTCAACGGTCAATGCTATACACAAAAACTATAAAGAAATAATTGTACTTATTTTAAACCACATTCATCACAAATAATTTAGTATTACAGATATAACAATATAATAAAAAGTAATACAAATAATTTTATACAGGAGTGATACTTATGAAAACAAAAATCGGTATTTTAACAAAACCCCCGAAATAATACACTTAAACAGGGATACCCAAATATACATCAAATTTTTGAAATTACACAAAACCGAGTATCCCTGTTTATTAAATATGAGCCTGTAATACAGCACTTTTTAAAAAAACACTAATCAATGCTTCCCTAAATCAGACATCTACCGCTTTAACAGAATATTTTCCGGCAATGATCTCAAAAATGCCTTTTCCTCACTATATAGCTGTTTGCGACTTTTACTGTTATTTAAATAAGCATTATCATTAAGCCTGCTCATAACATATTTAAGAAACCCTTCTTTACTGCTACCCTCATATTTATTTTTGAATTCTCCGCTGCTTATATCCGAAAAAGTTTTCTTATATAAACTCAAAGTTTTATTCAATAATTCCTTTTTTGATTTCTTCCCATTTCCGGGAACTATTGCAATATTATAGTAGCAGGCAAGATTTCTGTAACTGTCATTTGTTCCCTTTTTACTTATTATACTGTTTATTCCGAGGCAATATAAAAGCTTTGGAATACCACCAATAAAATAAAAAATATTTCTAATAGTTTTCGTTATCTGTTTATCATTATTATTTTCAAGATACATAAAGAAGCTGTACCCACTGTATGGCAGCATTGCAAAAATAACACTTTCAGCATTCATATCTTCATCATATATCATCTCACCTGAATCCGCATCTATTATACATATCCATAATTCTTCACCCGGCTTAAACCTGAGATTTTTGTTCTTG
>JAFUUG010000632.1 GCA_017483905.1 Bacillota bacterium | reverse complement strand
TACTTCTTTTATGCCGTTATATATTCCCTGTGCGATCTTTTTCTGCCCTTCTTCACTTCCCATAAATTTTGCTTCTTTTTCATTTGTTATAAATCCGATCTCACATAAAACCGAAGGCATTTTTGCAACTCTTATGACTTCAAAATTCTCATATTTAGATTCCCTTGCCTTAGAACCCGCACTCTTTGAGATATTTTTACACATTATATCCGCACATTCTTCATTTCCTATGTAAGCGTTTTCAATATCTTTGTAATAATAAACTTCTGTTCCCGATATTTCGGACATTTCCTCCGCTGCATTCACATGTACCGATACAAAATAGTCAGCGCCGAGACCGTTTGCATATTCCGCTCTTTCCGACAGTCCCGGAAGTGTATCTTCGTGTCTTGTAAGATATATCTTGAAATCTCTATCATTTCTGTTCAGTTCTTCAACATATTTGGATACCGAAAGTACAATATCTTTTTCGTAATATCCGAATCCATCCGTTCCCGAGTCAATTTCTCCATGTCCGGGATCTACTATTACAATATTTTTGTAAGCCTCTTTTACATTTTTAACATTAAAATAGTAATATTTGTCATCATCTGACACCGTAACTCCATACCTGCTCTTTTCATCTATTTTTATTTCGGTATTTCCGTCTTTTCCTTTTCCGATCTTTATACTTGCCACCATCTCATCATCAGCTCCGAGATCGTCCTTTTCAAAGCACCCCGTAAAATCTCCCGGAAGAGTAATAGTTATACAGCAGTTTACATAATCATCATATATATCTATCTTACTTGCCTCAAAATTCATTATATCATTTTTTTCTATTTTAAGTAAATGCGTACTCTTATCGTATTCCACCTTGGAATCTGTTTTCAGCACCGGCAGTTCTTCTTCTTCATTTTTGAAAATATCCGCCAAAAACGGTCTGTTTGCAAATACACCTATCACAACATCTTTTTTTACGACACAAAATACCGCCGCAAAAACAATGAATATCACCGTTATCACAAATATTATTTTTTTACTGTTATCACCACTGTTATTTTGTATAAAAAGATTTCTTTTTCTTCTGAAAAACATATTCTGCTCCTTATTAGCTTATTATGTGAAATATAAAAAACTGTACCCCTCTTACGAAAGATACAGTTTCGGTTATCCGTTTTTTAAATTCGATCCATACCCAAATATATTTATGTAACTCGCTAAAGCTATGCCGTATATACCGACAGATCTGGATAAAATATCCGGATATTATTTATCCCCCGCAAGATAATGCATTTTTGCTCCACCCGGTCTTGCTGCCGCTCTCGGATTATCTCTTGTAACCGCCGTCTGAAGCTTCTTTGATATCTTAGATGCACAGTCATTGCAGTATTTACCCGTTGTTATTGATTTACCGCAATTCATGCAGGTAAGGAATCCTTCCATTCCCTCTGTTACTTCAAGTCGCCCCTCTCTGAGGAATTTATTTACTTTCTTAGCCGATATGCCCGTATCCGACGTTATATCAGCCATATTCTTTCCCGGGTTTTCCCTTAAATATTCTTTCAGTGTTTCAAAAACCTGTTCTTCTTCTTTCACGCACTCCGGACATATCTTTGCATCTTTTCCCACAGGATAAAACATCTTTCCGCATCTTGGACAATTAGTAACTCCCATTATTCAACAACTCCTTTTTGCACCGAAACATATCGGTGTTGATTATTTATTTCTTATATGATAGCTGCCACTCTCTTTTTTCTTTATTTCCATATTTTTATGCTCTACAACTCTTTCCTTTAAAGAATGGTTAAATTTCTTTATCATATACATTTCACAAACATCACAGTATTTTCCCGTTCTGATAGGTGTACCGCATTTAAGGCATTTGAGGAATCCCGACATTCCCTGCGTTACCTCAAGACGACCTTGCCGCAAAAATCTGGTTATCGTTTTCACGGATATCCCCGTATCTTCAACTACATCCGTAACAGTTGCCATAGGATTTTCTTCCAGATATTTTTTTATTACCTGAAAAGTATCTTCATCAATTCTTTCACATTTAGGACAAACCTTATCAAGGTGCTCCACCTCAGTGTCTTTAACCTGAAAAGCTCTTCCGCATCTCGGACAATTTACAGCTGCCATAGCGATCGCCTCTTTTCATAATAAAGAAATTTTAACATCTACTATACTTATATTATACTTTCTTATTCATTTTTTGTCAATAGTCTGCAAAAAATTTTGTTAATATATTCACAAATAGTGTATCAATAATATTTGAGTATAAATAACGGCGGCTTCTCCTCAAACGACTTCATATAGGCAACAGCCTCATTCACATTCTCAACAGTATACGTTTCAAGTTCTTTTCTGTTATTTACAACTCCAAGCACTTTTTTCCCCGAGCTCATCTCAATATATAAGAATCTTCCCGTTGCACATGAATATACCACAGGATAATCATTATCATGTATTACTCCCTTAGCCTTGAAATCATCCGTAAATTTTGTAAGTTCGGACTGTATTTTTCCATAGTCTGTAATATTGTAATCAGGTAAAAGTCCAAGTTCCATATCGGGATACATCTGATTGAGAGAATATCTCAGTGCGGGATTTTCTTCAAGTTTCTTTCCCTCCACTTTCCATTCACCGTCTTTATTCATAAATAAGAAGCCCTTTATTGCCGCATTATCGTCTTTCTCACCGACTATCGCAATACCGTATTTATCATCATTTGACATATACTTTACATCATATTCTTTTCCCGTCAGATTTCTGAGTAAACTAAGAAACTTATCAAATATCTCATCATCTTTTTTGGGAATATTTATTTCTCCATGATCATAGGAATACTTCATCACAAGTGCCTGATAGTCCTCATAGCTTATCATACCGCCCTTGTAATCAGCAGAAGATATATATACTCCCTCACTTGTCGGCATAGCCGTAAATACTTTCAATACTTCGCTTTCATCAGCCTCCGCCCCGTTTATTTCATTTACATCGCAAGGACGAATAAAATGTATCGCAATGTCATTCAATTCGCTGTCGTATATCCAGAAGCCCGTATCTGCCACACTCTTTGCCGTAAACTCCTGCTTGTTTCCGTCATCATAAAGATAACTGTATACACTAAGCAGCCTCGTTTCATAATCTTTCTCTTCATAAAATCTCTTACAAGCCTCATTGAATACTCTTATCATCT
>JAFUUG010000631.1 GCA_017483905.1 Bacillota bacterium | reverse complement strand
GGCTTTTACCGATACCGCATGAAAGACGTTTTTCTTGTCAAGGGCAAATACAAAAACACTCCGACAGTTGAATTTCAGTATCGTTCGGATAAGACCGTAAGCATCATGGGTGAAAAGACCACCGAAACAGCCATACGCGCCGCCGCAGAAATGACGGCAAAGCAATGCGGTTTTGAGCTGATAGAAAGCTCGGTATACCCCGATATTGACAATTCAAGGTATATTTATTTTCTGGAAGCGGCAAATTTGCCCGACGGGCTGACGGAAGAGAAGATAAGAGACGCCCTTGAAGAAAATCTTGCAAAAGCAAATCCCTCAATGGGGGACAAGGTCAAAAGGGGGCTTTGTGCGCCGACTGCCGTGCTTTTCAGCCAGCCCGAGACCTTTATCCTGTACCGTGAAATGCTTCAGATGAAAGGCTATTCGGTAGGCCAGACAAAACCCGTTACCGTTATTACAAACGAGATACAGCGCAAATTTTTCTTCGCCCTCACCGAGGACTTCGCGAGTATAAAGGCATTGTCCCGCAAGGCCGAACTTTAAGAAGTCACTCTCAGAAAATGTGGCAGACCTCTCACGCATCGTTAAGGCTTCGCCCTAAAACCCGACCGGTAGAACCCAGACCCCTTTTTATTATTTTCCTTGCGGAAAGTTTTAATGAAATGATACGAAAAGCCACAGCATTTTTTAACAAACTAAGGAAGTCCCCCGCTTCTAAAGCGGGGGTGCTTACTTAAAATTCAGTGGGTCAGCACTTTTGCTGCGCAAAAGCCAGGCAAAGCCTGTCCGCATCTATCTTTGCGGTGCAATGTTCAAGCTCCCACTGAATTTGGAATTGCTTGCAATTCCGTTGGTTATGAGTATGTAGCAGAAATTTATTTCTGCGGAATACGAATATCATTTACTCCTTATAGATATTATCCAAGATTTCTAAAATCGTCCTCAGCGACTCCGCGATCTCCCAATCAACTTCATCTGCACTTTGTAAGCCGCACAAATGCTCGTCTATCTGCTCTATACGCTTTTTAATCGCATCAAATGTTTTGATATTCCCCAAAACCGTAATTTGCTGATGCAGACAGCTATTTATAAAAAATTCGCTTTTAGGAAGCCCCGATAATTCGATACGGTTATCAATAAGTGCCTTTTCTTCCGCACTCACACGAAAATTGACTATCACGTTTCTTTTGCGGTTTTTTGGCTTCTTTTCCCCTGCCTTGACCAATGTACTGCATTTAAAGATCCTGCTCACTTTCGTCATCTCCTTTCTTGTGTTCGCAGTTCAGCCTTTCCGCCATACTTACCTGTTTTGACGGGTACAAATGAGCATAAGTATAAGTTACGCTTATTCCCTCATGCCCCAGTCTTTCGGCTATCTCGACCGTTGAAAATCCAAGTTCTATCAAATGTGCCACATGACTGTGACGAATTGAATGTACTCTTATCCTTTTAACACCCGCTTTTGCCGCACCACGCTTCATTTCGTTGAGCAGATAGCTTTTTGAGATGTCAAACAGCCTTGTTTCGGGCTGCAAACCGTACAGCATACCAAAATAATCCGCCAATTCGTCACACAAAAATTCGGGCAGGTCGATAGTCCTGTTGCTCTTTTCGGTTTTGGGCGAGGTTATGTAGTCCTTACCCTCCAGCCGCTGATATGATTTGTTTATGGTCAGTTTTCTTGCATCAAGGTCAAAATCACCGCGTTCAAGCGCAAGCAGTTCGCCCTCTCTGATGCCTGTCCAATACAGTATTTCAAAGGCATAGAAAGAAACAGGCTTGTCCTTTATCGCTTCCGAAAACCTATCGTACTCGTCCTTTGTCCAAAACAGCATCTCTTTTGCTTTTGCCTTACCCATCTTGCCCGCAAGCGTTGACGGATTCGAAGCCAATCCATAAAACCTTACTGCATGATTAAAGATTGCACTAAGCTGATTTTGTATCGTCCGCAGGTATGTCTGCGAATATGGTTTGTCGTTTTCATCACGCTTTTTTAGCAGCTCATTCTGCCACTGAATAATATCCGTACCGCTTATTTCCGACAGACCTTTATTTTCAAAATACGGCAAGATTTTTGTCTCGATTATGTACTTTTTGTCAAGATAGGTGTTGTATTTTATCCTCGGCTTGACATCTTCAAGATATTGCTCGACAAAGGTCGGAAAGCCCATGGTTACATCACGCGTTTTCTTTTGCAGGAAATCCCGTTCAAATTCAAGTGCTTCACGTCTGGTCTTGAAAGTTTCCTTTTTCTTGGCACGAGATTTACCCTGCCAATCCTTGTATCGCACAAAAGCCGTCCATTTGCCGTTTTTGTTTTTATAGACCGACATCAGGCCTCACCCCCTTTCCAATGTGCCATATCATAATTGACAGTTGCGTGAACATCCGCTTCCATGTCACTGGGTGCAGTCAGCAGCATACGCAGCAGATAATTGCGCTTGTTTTTTATTTTCTGCTCTTTGGAGACCTCGGAAAATTTATCAGCCACATACTGAATGACCGTGCCGTTAAGCCTGTAAAAAGCATTGCCCATAACCGCGGTGCTGTAAACCGTATTTCCAAGCTTAAACACCGCTCTTGCCGCTAAAATATCACTCATATAGTCAAGCATTGCATCCACAAGGTCTTTTTTATAGTGCTTGTCATTTTTCATAACATCATAGCTTATAAGCACCTTTAACTCCTCCACTGCCCTTGCCTTGACCTCAAGCTGGGTCAAACCGCAGCTTTTGGTTTCATAAACAAAGTTTTCGTAGGTGAGTTCATCCCTGCCCAAATACTCCACAGGCACAAGCTCCGTCTTTCCGTCGGGATAGATAGACTGATCATAATCTATGTTGTTATTCTCTGTTGTAATCTTTGTATATGTGTGGCGTTCTATCGACGGGGGTGTGTCGTTATAACGAGGGGTCTGTGTCGTTTCAAATCGAGTAGGAGGGGGTGACTAACCCCCGTCCTCTCACACCACCGTGCATACCGTTCGGTACACGGCGGTTCGGTTGTTCAAAGATGTGCCCATGCCTTGCATTATCTGTCCTTAACT
>JAFUUG010000053.1 GCA_017483905.1 Bacillota bacterium | reverse complement strand
TATTAAAACTTGTAATTGTAAAAATCCCGTATTTCAGCACTTATAGGCAATTTTTATCAAAGGATATTGTATCATTTAAGATAGTGACATTTCTGATTTTACGGAAACAACCTTAATATCCCTTTTGTCTTTTATAAAATCCATAATAAGTGCTTTCTGATTGCCTATACTGTCACTTTCGGATTTATCTCCGTCTTCCCTTGAAAGCCTGCAATAAATAACGGCATTATATGTCTTGATATTTTCCATAAGTTCACCCCATTTTAAATCAAGGTCACAAGCTTGCGATATATTCTCTGAGCCTATCCCTTACATTTTTATCATTTTCCTCAAAACTGATTTTTACAACAAACTTACCGCACTTGTAGATATACGGATTTTTGATCTGCCTGATAAATGATTTGATTTTTACATTTTTCGGAGAATTAATATTTACTTCCACATCTTTAATATCTACAAGTTCGCTGATATTTACATCTTCAATTTTAACTTCACTCATTCTTTTTACCTCTGATTTACTATACATATCATCAACTCCCTTTTGCCTTTATATATATTAAGAAGCAAAAAAGAGTTGATTTGATAAGCCGAAAACAAATATTTTTTTAATAGTTTCATTACGCAGTATGCCAACCGCATACAATGCAGCTGTCCACCCTGTATGCAGTTATGCTTATGATTTGTACCGAATTTACAAATTTATTTGCATACCTGTATGAAGCAAAATTTTATTCAATAATGTATATTTACATTCGGAATATATGGAATAGCAGCAACTTCTTTCTTTTTCTTTTTTTCAAGATGTTTATGCCATTCATTGATAAAATCACTTACTTCCTGATTTGTAGCACAATTATCCATTCCTCTGCACTGCAAAATCTCCATCCCCTTTATTTCCATTGTATAGTATGACTTCTTAGGCTCTTTGACATTTCTTATGAATAAAATATCCGAATATCCTTTTGCCATTTTTTCGGAAAATCTCCCAACACAATGATGCAAAGAAGCCCCTTCTTTTGAAAGTTCTCCCGCACTTTTCGGTATAACGATCATTAAATTTTCATTTTTATAAAAATAAGATGAATAAATAAGATCATGCCTTTTTGAAATTGCCTTATCAAGCAGTTTTGACTTCTGCATTTTAATAATCCTGTTTAACTCAGAATGTCTTTTGTACAGATCTTTTGGAAACAAAACAAAATCCGATTGCAAATCGTAACCCAGGGCAACACACTGCATTATATAGTCATACCAATCGGATACAACATTATTAAAAGTTATCTTGTGATTATAATAGTAATAGGGTTTGTAAACATCTTCATGTATATTGTATTGTGTTTCTAAATACTTTAATGCCCGATGAATAGTGCAGTACTTAAGAATAAGTTTTAAGTACTTCAATCTGCCGTCAGATATATGATCACATATCGTCATAATTCCATCCGAAGAAAATTTGATATTTTCGCCTATAAAAGCTTTCATAGTTTCAAGGTGTACACTCTTTGCATTCATCTTTTGAAGCATTATCAGATGCTCTTTATTTATTCCAAGGATCTGTCTTAATGATCTGCCATCTTTATTTATAAATTTTTCCAAGCTTCCGGGTTCGGAATTTTCCTTAACCACCTGATAAAGTCCTAATTTTAAGAAAAATTCTACGGTAGGATCTTTTATAAAACTATATATATATTCTTCCGGATAAAGTTCATAACAGTGTTCAAACATCTCTGCCAAAGCCTCAATACCACAGATCGTGTCTTTAAATACTTTTTTTAAATTCCGAGTATATACATATGCCATTTCGGGATTTTCATTTTTTGTACTTTTTCGCCATATCTTTTTCCCATTATCATAGCCATCGACTGTATAACTGCATATTTTTACATTATTTTCACTTATAATAATAAATATGCGAAACACCTCGTTAAAATCGAGTTCCGGTTTCAGAAACGAACCTGCATATCTTTTGTAAGCGTTGTAATATCGTACTGCAAAACCATCTGCTGTTTTTTCGATTATCGCTATCGTTTTATTATCGTATATGCGTTTCGATTTCCCTATTGCCCGATAAACCACTTTTTTCTTACAGTTCGGACATATCCCCTGCATTTTATGCCTTACATAAGGAACATCAACGTATTTTCCGCAGCCGGTACAAAACGATGTAAATTTATCTTTCTTTATCCTTTTGTAAAAAGAATACCTACAGTCATCAAAAACTTTATCCCAAAGCCATTTTTCAACCCCTTTAGGAATTTTATTTATACCGATCATTCTCTTTTTATTTTCATATTTGACTTTTGCATGTTTGAAATCGAGCTCTTTACTCTTTATATTTTCCTGAAATTTGGCGATAATCATATAGCCCGAATCAAAATTATATTTGCTGTCAAAAAATTTTTTGATACGCTCATTGTCTTTTTCCGACATAAATAAAAATTTTGTTTCTTTATATTCGGCATTAATGATCCTGCTTTTATGTATTGACCCGTTAAACCATTTTTCATTAACACGATCGTAATTTATGTAATCATCTTTTGTCAAAAAAATTTTGATACATAATCCGTGATCCGAATTCATAAGTTTTTTGCTATCATATAAAAAAATCGTTAAAATGCTTCCTATAGTAGTTTGCCTTACAGCCGTTGTCACAAGATAATCAAGTTCAGAAATTTTTGATAGAATAATAAACTTCGCCCAATTTATTTTAGGCTCACCGATCATCAAAAGTTCTGCTTTTTCTTCTTTACTCCACCTCTTTCTCGGATTCTTCAGTTTCCTTATCCTTGTCATCCTCGTCACCTCCGTCCAAGTCAAACAAAGCATCTTGCTTGTCACTTGATATTTTGCTCTTTGCGACCTTTACCTCGGCAGGTGCCTTAACCGCTGCCTTTGTTCCACTTAATCCTTTTATATCTTCCTCGGATATATTATCGCTCATGTAGTATTCAACAGCCTTACCGTATATAACATCATCGGCAAATGCTGCACAAGAACAGCTTTCGTTTTTTACGGCATTCTTTTTTGCATAATTTACAATATAGTTAAGGCAATATTCAAATTTTTTATTCTCGCTAATAACAGCATCACAAAGTGCATCCGCATTTTCCTCACTGCAGGCATTTATAAGATACATACCTATCGGCTGAGAGAGAGAATTTTTCTTTTCCTCTTCTATTGACTTATACAATAAATCTATCGCTTCTTGTTTCAAGAAAATCACGCTCCTTGTAATAACCAAGCTGAGCAGCGGTGCATACTATCTATACCGCTGCTCTGATAGGTTTTATTTTTTATTGTAATCGGGGTTTGATTCCAAACTTTCAAGTTTCTTTTTCATCTTATCGATCCCGACTTTATCGATCACTTTTCTGAGATTTTCCTTTGCTTCTTCCTCATTTGTACCTTTAGAAAGCAATGCACCCGTTCTTACATCGGAAATGACAACTTCGTTTTCCGTGTATCTGATGAACATTTCAAGTTCCTCCTCGGAATAAGCATAGCCTGTTACCTTTTCAAATTTCTCTCCTGTTTTTATGTAAAATGTACCTTCCTTTGAGTTCTTCGCAGCAGTAACCGGCGTATACGCTTTCGATGCCTTAAATTCAGCTTTTACGATACCGGCAAAATATTTCCCTATCTCAAGATTTGTTATGGGAAGCTCCAAACCGCTGATGCATTCAAATACTTTTCTGCTTGCGGTATTGCCATTCCAAAGCCTGTCAATAAGCTCCTTTTTGCAGTCTTCGTTATCGAAGTTGTCTATAAGAACGAGAAGCTCCTTCGAATGTTCGTCATAAGCACCATTTTCAGCCTCGAACACCTTTTGAAGCAAAGAGAGTTTCTTTTTATCATCGTACTTATCAGCCTCTTCCGCAAGCCACACCTTGAAGTCCTTTTTCTGAGAGATTTTTTCGGCATTGTTCTTCTTCTGCTCTTTCTTTTCCTTTGCTGCCTTATCTTCCTCGGTGTCACCTGTTGCAGTGTCTTCATCTTTGCTTTCTTTTTTCTTGCCGCTTTCCGATGGTTCATCCACATTATCTTCTGAATCATCTTCGGCACTGTTTTCCAACTCACTCTCACTATCATCTTCATTTGGAGCATCTCCATCATTCGTTTCATCCGAAATATCATTGTCGTTATGAGCTGCATTATCTTCTATGCCTGTTTCAACCTCATCGGCCGCATCGCTGTCTTCCTCAATTATTCCATTGTCAATAAGATACTTTGCATATTCATACATACTACGCAAAACCTTGATCTTATTACGTCCCTTTACAATCAGGTAAATAGGCTTTCCCTTATCACTCTTGCTCTCACTGCCATGAAAACCGTTAGCTGCAAGCACATAAACATAATCCGCATTTGTCGCTTCGATTTCTTCGTTTTTCCCGTTGATCTTAGCCGTATTGTATGTAATCTCTCTGCCAAGTTCCTCTCTGTACTTTCCTTTTGCTTTTTTGTCTTCTAAAAATCCAAAATATTCCTTTTCTTTACTCATAAATTTTCACTCCTGTTTTGTCATGATTAGGCGTTGTTTTGCCTTTCTTTTTCGATAGCGTTGCATTACTCATTTACAGCGTTCCTCATAGATCATCTCCCAATTATTTTTCAGTGTCATTTCACG
>JAFUUG010000630.1 GCA_017483905.1 Bacillota bacterium | reverse complement strand
TCGGGATATTCGCTTGATGAATTAAAGCTTATACTGGTCGGCGGTTCAACAAGAGATCCGTACCTTGCAGAAATGGTTTCGGAAGTAAAAAAACCCGAACCTGTAGCATATAACCCCGACGAGATAGTTGCACAAGGGGCAGCTTGGTTTGCATACCTTAAATATCTCGGAAAAGCAAATTCGGTAGTATCCGATATAACAAAAGCCCTTGGTATAGACCTATTATCGGGAGGAGTGCGAAGTCTTATTCCGCCAAACAGTAAAATACCGATCACAAGCAAGGTGCTTTTGAGAAACAGTATGGATACGGATATACTTACCTTGAATTTACTTCAGGGAGATTCCCTTACTGCTTCAAAAAACACACGAATAGGACAGTTAATTTTTCATTATGCAAAACCCGTAAAAGCAAACAGAGGAATGGTATGTGTAAGCATAAACATTTCGGCAGACGGTATCATAGCACTAAAAGCAAGGGAGAGCCTTTCCGATGAAGAAGTGGTGAGGATTGAAAGCAGCTGATGATAAAAGCTCTAAAACAGAGGCTTTAAAGGATAGTATTTATATGTTTCATTGCTGCAATAAAGCTTTGAAATACTTACCGAGCATCATATTCACGATACTGTATGTCTTTTCGAGCATAGACCTTATACCTGAGGCGATTTTGGGGATATGGATAGGGTACTGTGATGATGTCATGCTTGTTATAGCTGTTTCGGTATATATTTATTGCGGTGTGAAGGGATTGATAAAAGAAAATGATCCAAAAACTGAAAGAGAAGAGAGCATATATTCCCATATTGTGCGCAATAGCGGCGGAAGCATTGGTGATACTCTCGGCGGGAAAATTTACAGCGATAATTCTTGTGTTAATAATTCAGGCAGCGACAACGATGTTCATACTGATGCTTGCGAGGGAAACGAATACAGCGAAAAGCCGCAAATCGACAAGCTCATCGAGGAGATCGATGCGGCAGACAAAAGCGGGGAGGTTGGAGAAACCGAAAAAGTCGGTGAAAGCAACAGCGAAGAAACCGCATCCGAAAACAGGAAAGAAAACACAAGAAAAAGATCAGTATACTCATCAAGGCGAGAGGAGATCAAATCGGAGGAAGATATGCAGCGAGAATTCTCGCAGGAAAACAGGTCAACGGAGTTCACGATCGAAGAAGACGAAATATTATGGTGATACGATAAATGTTGATCCATACAGAAAGTGAGGATAACAAAAATGGATATAGCAGTTCCGGTGGAGACACTTTTGCGTTTTGGCATAAGCTTGGAGGTCATACAGAGGTTTTCGGGAATGTCAAAAGATAAAATTGCCGAATTAAAAGAAGGGATACGCATAAATGAGCTTAAAACAAGCGAAGAAGTGTATGAAACGGAATATTGAAATTTCTTGAAAAAGGAGAATAAAAGATATGGCTAAAAACATAATAGAGATATATATTGACGGTGCTTGTTCGGGGAATCCCGGAAAAAGCGGCTATGGTATAGTTTTACTGTTTCCGACGGGAGATAAGATAGAGGTATCGGAGTTTATACCGTCGGCAACAAACAATCAGGCAGAACTTGCCGCTGCAATAGCGGCTTTAAGACTTCTTCCCGATGAGCTTGACGGATTTAAGATCAAGGTATTTTCCGACAGTAATTATATAGTCAAAGGTATAACCGAATGGCTTAAAGACTGGAAAGAAAATGATTGGATAACAAAAAGAGGACCGCTTAAAAATAAACCGATGTGGGAGGAACTTGAAAATATCTGCGAGGGGAAAGACATTGAATGGTCTTGGGTAAAAGGTCATTCTGATAATGAATACAACAGCCGATGCGATGAACTTGCAACAGCGGCAGTTAAGGATGGAAAAGGTGTATATAACAAGATATCACCGTAAATTATTCCGTTATTATGGGATGATCCTATGATAATCGACAACAGATATAAAAGAGTGCTTACCTGTGGTAGCGTGATCAGAAATGTGCTTTTTACATCCGATAATGAAATGTGTGAGCATTTGCCCGTTCACGGTTACTACGAAAGTATGAAGCGGCATTTTGCCGGAGATGACGGCGGAAATTTTGAAAGATTCTGCGAATATATAGAAAAAGAGGCTGCCGATTATGACCCTACGGTGATAACAGATGAGATGACAAAGGAGTATCTAAGTCCGATAATTACCGAAAGTCACGAGCCTTATATTCATAAATACCTTGATCAGCTAAGATTTTCCTTTTACAGACATACAAGCACACGAAGTTATAAAAATATCGAGGCTGTCAATATAGAAAGCAAGGATATTACAAATGAGGAAGGAGAGAGTGTTCCGCAGACATTTTTTCTTGAGGAAAAGAAAGATGAAACAGAAGCAGAGATCAAATATTACAGAAAAAAACTGCCGTT
>JAFUUG010000629.1 GCA_017483905.1 Bacillota bacterium | reverse complement strand
TTTTAAAATATTGTTTTCTAATGTTGAGGAAAATAAAATATATTGAGTAAAGTTTATTCCGGAGGATATATGTTTAAAGATAAAGTTGCGGTAATAACGGGCGGAGCAAATGGAATAGGGAAATGTATTTCAGAAGAATTTTCAAAAAGCGGTGCTAATGTATGTGTGATAGATAAGGTCGAAGGAGATCATTATGTAGGGGATATTTCTGATAAGGCAACACTTGAGGCATTTTCAAAATATGTTATAGATAGATATGGTCATATAGATTATCTTGTTAATAATGCACTGCCGCTTATGAAAGGTATTGATGAATGTACATATGAAGAATTTGAATATGCGTTATCCGTCGGTATAACGGCACCTTTTTATCTCTCTAAACTTTTTATACCGCATTTTGGTATAGGGGGTTCAATAATAAATATATCTTCATCAAGAGATAGAATGAGTCAACCTCAAACTGAAAGCTATACAGCGGCAAAAGGTGGAATAGCTGCATTGACTCATGCACTTGCTGTTAGCTTTGCGGGAAAAGTAAGGGTAAATTCTATATCTCCGGGTTGGATAGATACAAGCTGCAAGGTTTACAATGGAGCTGATGCCTTTCAGCATCCGGTGGGAAGAGTTGATACTCCGATTGATATTGCAAATATGGTGATGTTTCTTTGCTCCGAAAAAGCAGGATTTATAACGGGAGAAAATATTTGTATTGATGGTGGTATGACAAAACTTATGATATACCATGGTGATAATGGTTGGAACTTGGAAGAAAAATAATAAGGACTAAGTTGGTTGCTATGAATGAAAAAGAAAAGAGCATTTACGAAATTATAAAGAATAATAACACAGTTACAACTGAGGAGATCTCTGTAATACTTGATACTACGGCAAGAACGGTGGTAAGATATATCAGAAGTCTTCGTGAAAAAGGCTATATAGTAAGAGAAGGTCCTAATAATTCGGGAAAGTGGAATATTTTGAAATAGTATAGAATAAATTATAATTTTTATTGTTAAGAAAGTATTATGTAATGTTTAAAATGGTCGTATCCGGCATGATTGTTGGATGCGGCTTTTTTATATTTTGGATATGGTGAAAATCATATCCTTATTTTATTTGTGGGAGGAATTTCATTATGAAATCAGAAGAGCGAAAAAAAGAATTTTTAAAGTTGTTCGACAAGTTTTATACTCGTGCAAAATGGGAGGTGTTTTCGGACTTTGTTGTTATGTCGGCTTGTGCATTAAGTAATCCGCTTGATAGAAAGCATTATGATGAACGAGAAAAGCAGTATCTAAGTATAGCCGGCAAATATACAAAAGACGAGATAAATATATTTCCGAATATGCTTGCTCATCTTGTAGAAATATTCAGCATCTTCGACAGTGAAAATCAAGTCAAAGATGTACTTGGCTGGCTTTTTGAAAAACTTGAACTCCATGATAGATATAGAGGACAATTTTTCACACCGGAGCATATATGTGATTTAATGTCGAGAATATCTTTTGATAAAGGTGACAAAGCTATCGAAGAAAAGGGGTTTCTTACACTTAATGAACCATGCAGCGGTTCGGGTTGCATGATTCTTTCTTTTGCAAATGTTATGCGTGATAGAGGGTATAACCATCAAAAGAATCTGTTTGTTGTTGCACAGGATATTGATTTAAATTGTGTATGTATGACGTACATTCAGCTTGCACTTTACGGTATACCGGCGATAGTCATACACGGAAATTCATTGACTTGCAAAGCGGAATCATATTGGTACACACCTGCTTATTTCTATGATATGTGGTATAAAAAAGAAATATTTGCATCTGATATGAGTGATGAAATGCGTTCACGAAAAATATCGGCGGATGTGCAGGTATCGATTGAAGATCTATT
>JAFUUG010000628.1 GCA_017483905.1 Bacillota bacterium | reverse complement strand
GATTTCTGGGCATCATGGTGTGGTCCTTGCAGAATGCTTTCCCCTATAGTTGACGAAGTAGCTGAGGAAAACGATAGCATAAAGGTATGCAAGGTAAACGTAGATGAAGAGCAGACTCTCGCAAGAGAATACGGTGTTATGTCGATACCTATGCTTGTGGTCATAAAAAACGGTGAAGTTACAAATAAATCAGTAGGTCTGATAAGCAAAGAAGAGGTTCTCGCTCTGCTTTGAGCAGCTGTTTCAAGTTTTATGTAAACTCAAAAACGATGTAATTTTTCAATCTTTGAAATTGTTTTATGATTCACTCAAATGTGGCGTGAAAAAATGATTTTTTTCACGCCACATTTTTAAATTATCACGCAAGAATTTTATCGACTGTTGCCATGATACCTTTCTTTGCATTGTCGATCTTTTTAAGTACTTCTTCTTCGCTGCTTCCTTTTGAACCGAAGTAGATCTTGATCTTTGGCTCTGTTCCGGATGGTCTGACACAGAACCATGTTCCATCTTCAAGAACAAAGTAGAGAACATTTGAAACAGGAAGACCTGTAGGCTTTGTTTCTCCACTTGCCACATCTTTTATTTCGCCGGATTTGTAATCTCTGTATTCGGTTATCTTTACGCCGTTTATTTCCGTAGGAGCATCGCTGCGCAGAGTATCCATTATTTTCTGCATATTGGCAATACCTTCAATACCTTTGAGAGTGATAGATTCAATGCTTTCTCTGTAGTAACCGTATTTCTTGTAAACTTCCTGTAAGCCTTCGTAAAGTGACATACCTCTCGTCTTATAATAAGCTGCAAGTTCACAAATAAGCATAGTCGCAACAACAGCATCCTTATCTCTTGCATAAGTGCCTGCAAGACAGCCGTAACTCTCTTCAAATCCAAAGATATACTGATAGCTGTTATCTCTCTCAAATTCTTTTATCTTCTCACCTATGTACTTGAATCCCGTAAGTACATCAAAATATTTCATACCGTATTCTTTGGCTATCTCTTTGGTCATATCGGTAGAAACGATAGTAGAAACGATAGCACCATTTTCAGGCAGTTTGCCCGCAGCTTTTTTCTGGCTTAAAATGTACTCTGTAAGTAAAAGACCTGTCATATTACCTGTAAGCACCACATATTCGCCCTTATTATTCTTAACAACAGAACCAACTCTGTCAGCATCGGGATCTGTAGCTACGATAATATCGGCATTGATACTGTCAGCAAGTTTCTGCGCAAGGGTGAAAGCCTTAGGATCTTCGGGATTAGGATAAGAAACTGTCGAGAAGTTTGAATCAGGCAGTTCCTGTTCCGGAACGACATTTACACTTTTGAATCCTACTGCCTGAAGCACACGTCTTACAGGCTTATTTCCCGTACCATGTAAAGGAGTGTAAACTATCTTGAAATCATCGGCAACTTTCTTGATGATCTCAGGATTTATGCTCTGAGCCATAACATTTTTGTCGTATTCGTCATCAACTTCTTTTCCTATGATATTGAAAAGACCGTTTTTCTGTGCCTCCGCTTTATCCGCTTTCTTTATCATCTTGAAGTCCGTTATCTTTTCAACTTCATCAATTATCTCTTTATCTCTTGGAGCCGGTACTTGTCCGCCGTCAGACCAATAAACCTTATATCCGTTATATTCCGGAGGGTTATGGCTTGCTGTTACAACGATACCGCCGATACAGCCGAGATGACGTACTGCAAAGGAAAGCATAGGAGTAGGACGAAGTTCGTCAAAAAGATAAGTCTTTATGCCGTTTCCGTTTAAAACAAGCGCTGCCGTTTCCGCAAATTCAGGACTCATTCTTCTTGAATCGTAAGCGATCGCAACACCCATCTTTTTAGCTTCATCGCCTTCTTTTGCGATATAGTTCGCAAATCCCTGTGTAGCTTTGCTTACCGTATAAATATTCATACGATTTGTACCTGCACCGATGATGCCTCTGAGACCGCCTGTACCAAATTCAAGATTCTTGTAAAATCTTTCCTGAATTTCTTTCTCATCGCCCTCAATGCCTTTTAATTCAGCACGAGTAGCCTCATCAAAGTAATC